>CAIWRB010000403.1 GCA_903914955.1 uncultured Chloroflexota bacterium
AGTCAAATTCATGTGGGTGACCACGTCAGCATTTTTGGCTACCCCGGCATTGGTGGAGATACGATCACGTTCACCCAGGGGAGCGTTTCCGGCTTTACCTTTGAAGATCAACTCGGTGACCGCGCCTGGATCAAAACAGATGCAACAATTGCCGGCGGCAACTCCGGCGGTCTTGGCGCAGATGATAACGCCCGGATTATTGGCGTTCCCACTCTGGCCTCCGCAGGCATCGCAGGCGGAAACGTGACCGACTGCCGTCAGATCCAGGATACAAATGGGGATGGCACAGTCGATCAAAATGACAGTTGTATTCCCATCGGCGGTTTTATCAATGCCATGCGCCCAATTCAACTGGCTCTGCCGCTCATTCAATCAGCGCAGGCGGGCAAGCAATATGTCAGCCAGTTCCATGTACCGGGAACGGTAACAGAAGCAGGTTCCGGCAATGAATCGGCAACTGGTTTCATCTGGCACAATGCAACCTATGCTTCCAATGGCTGTGACCTGGGCGATGTTGTTACATCCTTCCAATCCTCGATTCTCTGTATTGGCGCATCCTTTACCTATTCCGGAATGACCAAAGGAGAGGCGGTCCGCGAACAATGGTTCCTTAATGGCAACCCAGCCGGAGAATATTCTTATGGCTGGGAATTTGACACTGACGGCACTTTTGGCACATACCTGCCAAATAATGGTGACCCCATGCCGGAAGGCGAATATTATCTGGAGATGCACGCCGGTAGCAGCGATAGAGTGATCGGCACTTCTGGCACAGTAATCGTTGGCAATGGCGGCAGTGGAACAACTCCTGCTCCTGCTCCATCTCCGCAGGGAAATACAATAACGGTTTTCGGCGTTCTCACTGATGCAGATACCAAAAACCCCATCTCTGGCGCATACGTCATTATTCTATCGCCTGGAATGACATATGACCAATGGGGAAGCAAGAATTACGAAACTAAATATGTTGAGGGAAGTATCAAGACGGATGGTAGTGGTACATATGCAACTACAGACATTCCGCGAAATACACAATTCACAATTGTCTTCGCCGCAGATGGGTATCGTGATAAGTTTGGAGATAATTTAGAGATTTCATCAACCGACCCTGATCGGCTTGAATTGAACGTCGAAATGAACAAGTAAGATCGCTAAACAAAAAAACATCCCGTTCCGATTTTGCTGAACGGGATGTTTTTTTGTTATCAGGATTTCTTTTCCTTCTCTCCACTTGCCTTCATCCAGGCTTTCTTCATATTCATCGCATCCTCCTCCATAATGGGACTCTCACACATGATGCGTCCGCCACAACCGAATTTATTTAATGCCTTGAACAAAGCATTCATATTCAAGTCTGCATCAGCAAGCGGAAGATGATTTTTTTCGCCTTTGGGGCCGTATTCAATACCGGAGAGATGAATATGTAATCGCTTCAGAGCTTGACCGCCAAGTTCACGGCCATAGATTTCCAACAGCCGCGACCATTCTTCATAAGTATTCATTGAGCCGTCGCCGGGGCGCGCGTGCAAATGAGCGAAATCCAAACAAGGCTGTACCATGTCGATGGCTTTACTCATCGCAATCGCGTCTTCGAACGAGCCAAGCATGGCAGATTTTCCCATGGTCTCCGGGCGGATCGTCACGTTATCGCCGTTCTTCTTTAGCTCAGTCACACAACCCTGCAAACGTGGAATGGTGACTTTCAATACTTCAAGGGGATCATTCAAAAAATATGAGCCGGGATGAAAAATTATATCTGTTGCGCCTGCGAGATACCCGTAATGCGCTGCATCCATTAATCTTTTGCGCGATTTGGGCCATTCCTCATCGTTCGCATTTAAGTTTATAAAATATGGAGCATGAACACTCAACGCCACGCCATGTTCTGCACCTGTAGACTTGATCAATGCGCAGGTAGCCTCGGTCACGCGCACCGACTGCACCCAGCCGAGTTCCAATGTGTTCAGCCCAATGGATCTGCTAAATTCAATCGCCCCAACAGAGCCACCCGGTTTCTTCGGTGTACCAGTGGGGGAGCCAACTGTTCCAAATTTAAACGATAAGGTCATGGTGAAACTCCAGAAAATAGGAAAACCAGTTTTGCCCATAATGGCGGGCCGAGGATCAACAACCCGATCAAGATCGCCGCTATTGCGGCCACAAGAACTGCGGCGGCACCGACATCCTTGCCAATTTTCGCAAGTGGATGAATATCCGGACTGGCAAGGTCCACCACAGCTTCGATGGCGGTATTCATAAATTCAGCCGCGAACACCATGGCACTCGTCAAAACGAGAATCGCCCAATCATACGCTGGAAGGCGCAGCCATAATGTCAAAATAAAAACAACGCTGGCGATGCAGCCATGAATCCACACATTTTGTTGCGTTCGAAGAACATGATACCAACCCTGAAACGCATATCGAAAAGAAGCGACCCGCGAAGATAAAAAAGACTTCACGATCATTCCGCATCCTGTATCTTGACATAAGACAAACCAAGTCTTGACAGAACCTCGGCCTGCGCGTTCCACATGCGGGTTTTTTCCTCTACCTCGGCATGATCGTGGCCAAGCAAATGCAATGTCCCATGCACAACGAGCAGTTGTACTTCCGCCTCAACACTGTGACCTGCAGCCTGCGCCTGTTCCGCCGCACGCGGGATCGAGATAAGGATATCCCCCAGATAAGGGATACCGGTTTCAGGGTCTGATTCAGAGGCGGGGAATGAGAGTACATCTGTGGGTGCATCCACACCAAGGTATTCCAAATTTAATTCGTGGAGCTGCGAGTCGTCTGTCAGGACGATGGTCATGTCTGCATCAGCCGGAGCAGACGCCAGATCCAGTGTGATGCGAGCAGCGCGTTCAAGCAATGCTGATTCCAAAAAATCCTGTTGATTATCTATGTTGATCATTCTTCTTTTCTCGCGGCAGGAATGGTTAAATCTTTGTACGGCAAACTTGCGCTGGGATATTGAATGCGTGGATGATATGTGCCGCGCAGAGTAACTGCGAATGATTCAATGATCAGATTCAGATCACGGAGCGTGAGAAGTGTATCGTCCAATTGATTGAATTTTTGTACAGTATCGATCACGCTTCGCACCAGCGCGCGCAGATCTTCATCGGAGTCAGGACGCTCAGCGCGGGCGCGGGCCTCTGTGGCATCTGCAAGCATCAGCAAAGCAGTTTCCCGTGACTTCGGGCTGGGACCGGGGTATCGGAATTTTTCAATATCCACTTTGGTCACATCGCCGCCTGCCGCTTCCATGGCTTGATTGTATTGATAGCGCGTGATCAGAGTTCCGTGGTGTTCAAGAATAAAATCATGCAGACGATGCGGCAGACGATACTTCTTCGCCAACTGCACACCATCTGTGACATGACGAATGATAGTGGCCGCGGATACTTCAGGGACAAGATCATGATGTGCGTTTACATTTCCAGGAATTTGATTCTCAATAAAGAAGATCGGGTTGAGGGCTTTGCCAATATCATGAAATTGTGCGCCTACGCGGGTGAGTAATGGATCCGCGCCAATCTTCTCGGCGGCCTGCTCGGCGAGATTGGCAACTTGCAAACTATGCTGGTATGTACCAGGCGCGTTGCGGAGAAAAAATTTTAAGAGCGGGAAATCCGGGCGTGATATATCCAGCAGTTGTAAAGCGGTGGTCAGGCCGAGTGATTGAGCGAGAAGATATTGAAGCACAAGTGCAACGCTGGCCGCAGCGAACCCGGAAAATATAACAATACCAATAAATTGAACAATACCCAGCCAATCCGGCGGGAAGAATGGCAGCCTAAATGCGATAAGGGCTACAAACCCTGAAAGCGAAATGGCCAAACCCGCCCGTAGGAATCCCAAAAAACGACGGGCCGGGCCAAGTGCCAACAGGCCGATCAGTGATGAGAGTAAATAATACGGAGCAAGATCAAGCGTATTTGGTAAACCATACGCAGCCAGCAAACAAAGCGGAATAACGATCACGAGTCCAGCTTCAAGCCCAAATAATGTGGTGATCAACAGCCCGGCAGCTTGCAAGGGATAACCATACGGCGCAAGCGTGCGGTTGGTGAACAAACGCGCACCTATCAAAAAGACAAGAAAGATCAGCGCAATAACCAGAATACTACGGGGATCATTCACAACCGAAGAACGCCGCTGACGGAAAAAATAAAGGGGGACCAGAACTGCTGAAATAACGATCAAAGCGATCGCGCCAACCATATCCTCCCAGCGCTGACCGGGACGGATCATGCCAAGTTGTTGAAAGGCTTCGAAATCTGCGGGAGTAATGATCTCTCCAGCCGGCACGATCGTCTCTCCTGTTTTATACGTGCGCACGATAGGCTTGACTGCATCACGAGCCGATGCGCCTGCGGCGATGGTCAACTCTTCGCTGTAAAAACTATTGGGAACAATGAAGGCATCCACTAGTTCGATCACAAGCGCGAATTGCTGTTCATTCAAAGTAAGGCTGACAAAAGAAGAAACACCCGCCTGGGCAAACTCCACTTTGTCTTCATAGATCGCGCGGCGCATGACCTGCTCCAGTACCCGCAAAGCCTCTACACGGACGGTTTCCCAACGCGAAGCAGATATCGCCAGAAGATAATCGATCGTTTCCGCATTCAAACGCACATCACTGAGCGCAATTAGTGATGTGCGTTTTTGCTCAAGGCTTATTTCACTATTATCCCGCACTGAAGTTATAGATTGCGCTGCAGTGTTCAACCGCGTAATCTGCTGACGCGCAATCGCCGCATCCGGCTGACTATAAATAGGCTGCACCGCGCTTTCTGCCGCTTTGCGGGCTTCCTCCGTGCGAACCTCGCTCACATATTCGATATCACGTGGAGATTGCAGTGTGATTTGCGCAACATCGCCCACCTCCAATGCCTGTGTGACCGGACGCAAACCGATAGGCAAAGTTAGCGCGGCAAAAGATCCAAGACTGACCACAACGATCAAGCTGATCTGCAGAATACGAATACGGGTGGAAACCGGGGTACGTGCGGGCATAAAGAAAAGGTGGTGACAGTCATCTTTGCAAAACACACTTTAGAGTAAAGATGACTGTCACTTAAAATTATTTCGTGAGCAACTCTTTTACCGCCGCGCTGATCGCATCATTAGGAGCGCGACCCGCAACTTTGGGGATGACAATCTTCATCACTTTACCCATATCGCCCGGCGCTGCCGCGCCTGTCTCGGTGATCGCAGCCTGCACCAACGCATGCAGTTCCTCGGCAGGCATGGCTTTGGGAAGGAAAATCTCCAGCACTTTGATCTCCGCTTCATTCCCTTCAATGAGATCGGAGCGATTTGCTCTCTTAGCTTCTTCGATGGCTTCGCGACGATTCTTGATCTCTTTTTGGATCAATGCCACCACAGCCATATCATCAAGGGCGATACGCTTATCCACTTCGATCTGCTTGACGGCAGCCAGCGCCATGCGAACCGTGCGCTTGCGAACTTCATCGCCGCTCTTCATGGCTTCTTTCACTGCTTCATTAAGTTGAGTTTTTATATCCATATTTTGATTATACCCTTTCATTAATTGGATGAAGAACCCGCTTCCTCCCAACGACTGAAGTGTTGCAACATCCCTGGCATTTCCACCGCTTGACATTTCGCATCGCAACCCAGGTTTACAAATCGACTCATCTCTTCGGGATTATAAATCCACAAATTTTACATACATTTCAGGCGGGAGTATTTTTTTCAGAAGCTCAAATTCGTATTGCGTACGTTTGACTGCGGCGACGCGCGCATATTCAAAACGCGGGCCTTGTTTGGGCGAGTCTAAATTCATTTTGCCATGTGAGTCGTCAGGTAAAAATTTGAGGGATAATTTTTTCAGGAATGGGATAAAGTACAAAACATCCAAAGGGAAATATATCTTGCCGGAGTGTAGGCTCGAGCTTTGGAGCAAATTCTTTTGAACAGGATCAATTTCGATCGGACGCGAAGCCGGGGCCATGCCACTATGTTGGTCAAGCCACAGGGAAACATAATTGGTATGAGAGTAGAAATCCTGCGCGGTATGAGTCAATCTCCCAAAAGCGATCCATGCGGAAAGTACGCCGGGCGAAAGCAATGAAGCAAGCACGAAACCGCGCTGCTCGTTGATATAGCGATTGCCCTTCTCGATGGCGTTATTGTCAAAATGAAATTCATCGTGACCGATCTGCCCGCTGAGCGTATCCTGCTTGCGATTGGCGGCGATGATGATCTCAAGCGCGCGCGGACTAAAATGTGAGCCAAGGGCTTCGCGGGTCATTTCTTCGTGAATGGGGATAAGCATTCGAAAATTATAAGCGAGGCTGTGATTAAGTGGTTATAATGCGCGCATGACTTTTTATACCGCAAAAGGCGATGACGGCACAACCGGCTTGCTCGGTGAGGGACGCGTCCCAAAGTATCATGTCCGCATGGAAGCGATCGGCGCTTTGGATGAAGCCTCCGCCGCGATTGGGCTGGCTCGTGCGCAGTGCAGCGCACCTCAAACCGCGCCAATTTTGCTGGAAGCGCAGCGCGATCTTTACAAGCTAATGGCAGAAGTAGCCGCAACTCCAGAGAACGCGCAACGCTTTCATTTCATTAATGAAACGCGCGTGAACTGGCTGGAGAAACAAACCGACGAGCTGAGCAAGATCGTTGAGATGCCGAAGGAATTTATTTTGCCCGGCGACACTCTGGGCGGAGCGACGCTTTCGATGGCGCGCGCCATTGTCCGCAGGGCTGAGCGCTGCGTGGTCAGTCTCTTCGATGACGAAGTAGTTATCAACGCAGACTTGCAGCGTTATTTAAATCGGCTTTCATCTTTATGCTTTGTGCTTGAGCTTCTCGAAAATCAATTCATTGGGAAGAAAACTTCGCTGGCTAAATCATAGGAACAAATATCACATGACAGGTACTTTCATTAACGTCGCCGCCATTCTGATCGGCGGGACGATTGGCTTAATTTTCGGTGCGCGTATTCCTGAACGATTTAAGAATACCGTCATTGCGGGCATGGGACTTTTCACCGCCGCGATGGGTTTGCAAATGTTCTTCAAGAGCAATAACCAATTGATCGTATTAGGCGCGATCATCATTGGCGCAATGTTAGGCGAATGGATCGGGATCGAGGATTGGCTGCAATCTCTGGGAGAGACTCTTGAAAAACGATTCTCCCGTGACACTGAAACTGGCGCCGGTTCGAGATTTGTCCGTGGCTTTATGGTTGCCTCTTTGCTATATTGCATCGGCCCCATGGCGATCTTAGGTTCCATTCAAGACGGACTAACCGGCGATTACAAATTGCTGGCGGTGAAATCTACACTGGATGGATTTGCATCCATCGCATTCGCATCCACATTAGGAGTGGGCGTGATGTTCTCGTCACTGATCATCCTTGTTTATCAGGGAGGGATCAGCCTTTTGGCAGGGCAACTCAACGCGATCGTCACCGACCCGATGATGGCAGAAATGACCGCAACAGGCGGTGTGATCCTGATGGGAGTTGCCTTCAACAATTTGCTGGAGATCAAGAAGATTCGTGTGGGGAATTTCCTGCCGGCGCTGGCGGTAGCTCCACTGATCGTGTGGGTATTGAGTCTTTTCTAAAGCTACCCACAAAATTAATGCTTTGGAAATAGAAGGAATAGAACTTCTCTAAACTAAATTAGTATCTATTTAGATTAGAGAAGTTTTTAAACTCTGCACTCATGCGACAAAAAAATTCGGCTTGTTTTTATTTATAGAGGAGGCTTATTGAGAATTGCGGGAGAGGGAACGCGCTCCTTTTAATAAAAAAGCCAATGATATAATCGTGTACTAATGTCATCGAATTTGCTGCTTCTTGGAGGAATTGCAATAGCCTTAGGGGTTATTTTCAGTTACTTTATTGCCATCCGCGCACTGCAAGAATCACGCCGCTCCCCAAATTACATCACACGCCAGCAAAACACAATCCGTGCAAAAAAAGCCTTTTCAGTTTTGGGTGTCTTTGTTTCCATCGGGGTTCTGCTTATTATATTCATACAGCTTCCACAATTTAATCCGCCATCCAGCCCTTTATTGAATACACAAACGCCAGTCCCAATACGTAAGGTTACCGAAGCCACTGCGCCATTGGACACACCTGATAACAACCCGACTAACTTCATCATCACAGCCACACCGGCGACTACCCCCACCCCCACTCAAACCCCATTGTCATCTGTTCCATTAGCTGTTGAAGCCTTATTCAAAAGCAAAATCACACCACAGCCAGATGCTGAAATAAAGGATCTAAAATTCTCTACGAGGATCCAAGGTGATCTTCCTGCAGTCATCGCAACAAGTTTTAGTAATCCTATTTCAACCATGTATGTCTTTTTTACATACGATGGACTTGACTTGGGCGTGCAATGGACGGCACTTTGGTATCGTGATGGCATCTTGCAATACTACGAAACCAAACCATGGGACAAAATAAACAAGGGTTTTGACAATTCAGTATGGAAACAGTCTGCAGAAAAATGGCAACCGGGTCTTTATGAAGTTCAAATATTTATCGGCAATAAGTGGAAAACCTCGGGATCTTTTATTTTGACAGGTACCCCAGCTACGGCCAAACCTGCGCCGACATCCACACCAAGCAGGACGCCTTCCAAAGCGCCGACAGCGACTCTTACATCCACGGCCACAGCGACCCGGACTCCGCTCCCAACGAAGACCCTGCCTGCTTCAAACACTCCAAGCAGCACCCCAACTTCAACATCCGCTGCCACAGCAACCTCTTTACGTCCACCTACGATCACGCCGTCAAAAACCTTTACTATTACGCCATCTGCCATGGTTACGGGCACTTCGTCAAGCACTCCTACAAATAGACCGACCAACACAGGCACAGCAACGATCACAGCTACGCCGCTTACTTTTAAAGTGAACATTGTCTTTACTGATAAACGCCTTCTTACAAGTGGTGCTACCTCATTCGAAAGGGCTACCTCAAGAGACATTCTCTCTTCGATTAACCCGGTTGCCGCTGTAATAGATGAATACTTCAAAGGCCCGAATGCCACAGAACAGAATGCGGGCCTAGTCGCGTATTGGAATGGATTTGTCGGATACAGCCGCATAGACCTGGCAGGAAACGGTATCCTGCACATTTATCTAAAAGGACAATGTCAATCCAATGGAACTGCGTACAATATTGCTCGGCCCTTGACGGCTACGGTCAAGCAATTTCCGTATGTGAAGTATGTAAAGATATACGATGAATACGGCGATACCATTGCCCCCCTCGGAAAAGTCGACTCTGCTCCAATTTGTCTCGACGCATCATTTACGCCAAGCCCCACCATCACGCTTATACCCACGATCACAGCAACCTCTACGCCATCGTTAACGCCTACGATCACGGTGACAGCATCGAAGACTTCCACTATTACATCCACCGCCACAATGACAGTGACGCCTTCACGTACGCCCACCGTCAGGCCCAGCAAAACGCCAACCTTGATACCATCTGCTACGATCACGATGACACCATCATTTACGCCATCGAACACATCAACCTTCAAGCCAACAAATACCGCAACGGCGACTTTTTCGCCGACTCCAACCAAGACAGCTACATTCACGCCATCATCCACGCCAACAAAAACTTTCACACCCTTACCAACTTCCACGTCGCTTGTGATCAAGGTCAATATTGTTTTTCCAGATAAACAACCGACTGGGAAAGGCTCATCGCCTGTTGAAAAAGTGGTAACCCGCCAGATACTTTCTTCAACAAACCCTGTAAATGCTGTGATAGACGAATATTTCAGGGGGCCAACTGCCGCAGAGCAGGATGCAGGGCTAACTGCTGTTTGGAATGGTTTTATCGGATACAACCGCATTCTTTTATCAAAAGGCATTCTACATATCTACTTGAAAGGACAATGCCAATCAAATGGCAGCACTTACAGTATTACACAACCTTTGAGTGCGACTGTTAAACAATTTTCATATGTGGAATATGTGAAACTATATGATGAATATGGAAATACGCGCAACTCAGTTGACCGGGCGGACTCTGCTCCAATTTGTTTGGATCCATCCTTCACACCTAGTCCAACTATCACCTTACCGCCAACCATTACGCCAACGTTTACACCGTCACTTACGCCGACAAGGACACTCACACCTACTTTCACGCCCAGCAAGACACCAACCTTCACGCTTACAAATACCGCAACTTTTACTCCGAGTAAAACGCCAACTCTTACACCTTCTCGCACACCGTTACCGACTGCGACATTAACTTCTACCCGCACTCCGCGACCCACGAAAACATTCACGCCCTCATTCACGCCGCGCCCGACCAAAACCAATACGCCGACCAGTACAGCTACACTCAGGCCGACCAACACTGCCACAGCTACAATCACGTTCACTCCAAGCTATACCCCAACCATCACACCGTCATTTACTCCGACTTTTACACCGAGCATCACTTTTACTGCCACATCCACGCGAACGCCATTGCCGACCGAGACATTAACTTCGACTCGTACGCCGCGCCCAACACATACAATCACACCTTCGTATACACCGCGCCCAACCAAGACCAATACTCCAACCAACACTTTCACCTTGACCCCCTCCGTGACTTCTACAGCCACTTCCACTCGCACACCGTTGCCGACTGCGACATTAACTTCTACCCGCACTCCGCGACCAACGAAAACATTCACACCTATCTTCACACCGCGCCCGACCAAGACCAATACGCCGACCAATACAGCTACACTCAGGCCGACCAACACAGCCACAGCTACAATCACGTTCACTCCAAGCTATACCCCAACCATCACACCGTCATTTACTCCGACTTTTACGCCGAGCGTTACTTTTACAGTCACATCCACGCGAACGCCGTTGCCGACCGCGACAATAACTTCAACTCGTACTCCACGACCAACCTCTACATTCACACCTTCGTTTACACCGCGCCCAACTAAGACCAATACTCCAACCAACACTTTCACCTTGACCCCCTCCGTGACTTCTACAGCCACTTCCACACGAACGCCGTTGCCGACTGCGACATTAACCACTACCCGCACTCCGCGACCAACGAAAACATTCACACCTACCTTCACACCGCGCCCCACCAAGACCAATACTCTGGCCAACACAGCCACCTTATGGCCGACTGTCACATTTACATCCACTTCCACGCGTAAACCATTACCTACTGCAACGAATATTCCAAGCCGTACACCACGCCCAACGGCTACCATCACCGCTTCGTATACGCCGCGCCCAAGTGCTACAAAAACCCCATCACGCACACCGAGTAAAACGCCCACTTTCACGCCTTCCTTCACGCAAACACTTACTCAAACTGCAACATTCACGTTTACACCTCTTCCAATAGCCACGTTTGACCCCAGATGTAATCGCGCTGGATTCGTTTCAGATATAACCGTACCCGATGGAACCACTGTCAACGCAACTGAAAAATTCACTAAGACTTGGCGATTCAAGAACATCGGCACATGCACATGGACAACTTCCTACAAATTCGTCTTTACCGGCGGAGACAAAATGGATACAGTGGACTCCATAACACTTCCCAATAATGTCGCTCCCTCTGAAACGATTGATATATCCATAGATCTGACCGCCCCCGAAGCGCCCGGCATATATCGAGGCAACTGGTCATTTGAAGACAATACTGGAAAGCAATTTAGACTTGGTTCATCAGGAACTGGTCAGATATGGGTTCAAGTGAAAGTGATATTAGCCCCAACCAATACTCCAACACCTTCGCCAGCGCCCACTCAAACGGGACTACCAACCACAGTAACTCCATTCGCCCCGCGCCAAATGGAAACTCTCGCGTATGACTTCATCTCAGAAATTTGTTCGGCGCAATGGTTAAGTAACAATATCCAGCAACCATGTCCAGGGTCAGGTAGTGAAGCGAAAAAATTCATTAATCTGGTCACAATACCTACTCTGGAAGATGGCACCGCACTCAACAATCCGGCGATCATGATCGTTCCAGATAATTTAAATGGATCCATAAAAGGCATCTATCCTGAATTTTTGGTACAGAATGGTGATCACTTCCGAGCCACCGCAAGCTGTGAAGCAAATTCTACAACCTGCTCAGCCATCTTCCGAGTCAGCTATCAGGATGCTTCAAACGCCGTAGTGGACCTTTGGGCTGTTGGAGAATTCTTCGATCAGAGATATACACAGATCGATATTGATATCAGCGCCCTAACGGGTCAGAGCATCAAATTTATATTAGATGTAACACCATTGAACACCGATCCAGGCAATCATGTTTTCTGGGCGTTGCCTGGTATTTATCGTGAGCTTTTGCCAACAGCCACGTTCACAATTGCGCCAACCACCACCGCTACCATAACCCCCATTCCGACAACCACTCTGCTGTCAACTCCGACTGCCTTACCGCAAGCAGAGCCAGAAACTCAGTCAGTAATTGAGAAAATCCAGAAATTCTTTAACGACATTTATAAATTAATTTTTGGTGGATAAAGAACCGCTTCCCGCCTGCCTGATAATTGGTTCAGAATCCCAACCATTCCTTTCCCCGAGATAAGAAAACAGCCCCAAAAAATTGGAGGCTGTTTTTGGTGACCCCGGGCGGGCTCGAACCGTCAACAAATTGCTTAAGAGGCAACTGCTCTGCCATTGAGCTACGGGGCCGTTTTTAGAATTTGCACGGCTTTATTTGCGGACGATATTATACACCAAAGAAAATTAGTGTCAACGAAAAAAACGGGCACCTTGGAAAACCTGCCATAGGTACAAATGACCGCTATCAGTGATGTTATACTTTGGCAAAAAATGGCAGAAAATTTATGAGCAATCGGACTGACTGGGTTGACTACGGGAAGGGGATCGGGATAATTCTGGTGGTATACGGGCATCTATTAAGCAGTGCATATCACGCTGGTATAAAAATCCCGGAACATTTCTTTTTGCTCTCAGACAGCATCGTCTATGGATTCCATATGCCATTTTTCTTTTTACTGGCGGGCCTATTTGTTGAGGGCAGTCTGCAGAAGCGCGGCATTAAAAGCTATATTCTAGACAAGTTCTCACGCATTGCTTATCCGTATATAATCTGGTCCATTCTGCAAGTAAGTGTTGAAGTACTCTTTTCCAACCAAACCCAGTTGGGCGCAACCTTTACCGATCTCGCAGCAATCTTTTACCAACCCTGGGGACAGTTCTGGTTTCTCTATGCGATTTTCATTATGCATATTTTGTTTGCTATCACGAGCAGGTTTGGAAAATATTCCACGGGGATAATATTCATCCTTTCAGTAGTTTTATATTTTTATCCGCTTAACGTTGGAGTCGCTGGTATCTTCGGCTTTTCAACTTATTTTATCTTTTTTGTAATGGGCATTATTCTGAGAAAAACATTCATTAATGCAGAGAGATACAACCTGTCTCTTTGGTTTATTCTTTTGCTTATTTTTATCTTAATTGGTTCTGGGTATATTATTTTTGAATTTCAGATCAAGCCTACACGCCTAAACGGCAGTACCTATCCTTTTTATTTCCTTTATTTAGCCATTCTCGGCATTACGGCCTGCACAAGTCTGTCACAATATCTCGCCAAAAGAAATATAGCCCCCTACCTACAAAGGCTGGGAGTGTACTCTCTACAGATATATCTCGTCCATATGCTGGCAGGAGTAGGTATAAGAATGGTTTTGTTACATGTATTTGGGATACAAAACTGGGTCATTCACATAACAATGGGCGTCGCTTTCGCACTGGCAGCGCCGATTATTCTTCAAAAAATATCTGACCGGTTTAAGTTTCCATATTTATTTGAATTCAAAAGAATTTATGATTCGGCTTCAGGTTAAAGTTTGGACGCTCTATGATAATAAAACGGGATGGCGAAAAAGGCCATCCCGAAATTGTTTTGTTTCCTAATTTAAATACTATAACAATCTTAGCACTGCCGTACTTGCCATAACGAACAACCATTGCGGGACAAAACTCAACGCGACGGTGGCTATGGCTGTAGTTGCAATTGTGAAGTTTAACCACTCTTCATTTTCGATCGTTGGGTCGCCTTCATGCATGTACATGTTGACGACCACCCTTAAATAGTAATATGCGGAAACCAGCGAAGTCACACCGCCGATGATGGCAAGGCCTGTATATCCGCCGGCGATGACGGCGCGGAAAAGATAGAATTTTCCGACCAATCCTAAAGTTGGAGGGAAGCCGATGAAGGAGAGCATGAAGACGGTCATCGCAATGGCAAGGGCAGGATATTTCCTGGCGAGGCCGGCGAAGTCGCTAATTTCAAGTCCTTTACCATCGGCTTTTTCAAGCGCGATTACGACTGACCATGCGCCGAAGTTGGCCACAGCATAAGATACGAGGTAGAACAATCCTGCCGCGATTGAAATGGGGAGGACTTCCTTGTTTCCATAAGGGACAAAAGCCATCAGGATATAACCTGCGTGTGCGATGCTTGAGTACGCCAGCATACGTTTGATGTTGGTCTGTGATATGGCTGAGATGTTACCGACGATCATGGTCAACGCGGCCAGCACCCAGAGGATGGCGGTGATGTCTATGGCAATGGATGGGAACGCGGTGGCAAATACTCGCAGTAACGCGGCAAAGCCAGCGATCTTCGCGCCAGAAGACATGAAGGCGGAAACAGCGGTTGGTGAACCTTGATATACGTCAGGAGTCCACATGTGGAAGGGAACGGCGGCTACTTTGAAGCCAAATCCCACCAGGAGCAGAGCCGCCCCAATGGTCAGGAGCAGGCTTGAGGTCCCGTTTGAAGCGGCGAAGAAAATCCCGCTCAGGGATGTGGTTCCAGTCGCACCGTAGATCAATGCAATCCCATAAACAACAAATCCAGTGGAGAATGCGCCGAGTAAAAAATATTTGACGCCCGCTTCTTCCGATTGAAGATTGGGGCGGGCAAACGCAGCCAGCACATACAGTGGAATGGACAGCAATTCAAGCGCGAGGAAGACAATGATGAGGTCTGAGGCTTGCGCCATGAGCATCATACCGACAAGGCTGAACAACATAAGGATATAGTATTCGCCGCGCTCAAGACCCATGCGTTTGATGTAGCCATAGGCAAGGGCAATGCCCAGTAAACCGCTCGCAAGGAGGAGGATATTAATAAACGCTGCAAAGCCGTCGACCACCACCATGTTGTTGAAACCCGTGTTCTCGTGGCCGACTTGGGTGATCGTAAGCCCCAACGTGACCGCCAATCCCAATGCGGACAGGAACGCTGTAATGCCTTTGCGATCCTTTGGGATGAAGAGATCAGCCAATAAAAGCACACAGGCCCATACGGTGAGGACGGTCAGTGGGAGGATTGTGTAAAAATCAAGTTGCGTCATGAACGCTCCGAATAAGTTGCGAGTTACAGGTTTTAGGTTGCAGGTTTAGCCTTCAACTTTCAACCCTACAAAGGCAACGCAGATATAAGTTTCTCAACAGCGGGCGCGATCAAATTGAAGAACGGCGCGGGGTAAAGTCCGATCCAGAACATGAGGATCAATAATGGCGTGACGGTGAGGAGCTCGCGCCAATTGAGGTCTTTGAGTTGGTGATGTTGTGTGATCTCACCCGCAGGTCCGAGGAACATTTTCTGGAACATGTAGAGGATGTAAACCGCAGCCATGATGACGCCGATGGCAGAGATACCCGCATACCACGGGCTGCCAATTGCCTTCGAACCAAATGCGCCGAGCAGAATAGTGAACTCACCGACGAAGCCGTTCAATCCAGGCAAGCCCATCGATGAAAGTGAAGCGATCAACATGATCGTGCCAAAAATTGGCATGACCTTCCACAAGCCGCCGTAGACTTTGATCTCGCGGGTGTGAGTCTGTTCGTAGACCATACCGATGAGAAGGAACAGCGCGCCGGTGCTGAGGCCGTGATTAATCATTTGCAAAATGGCGCCAGATACACCTTGAACATTGAGCGCGAACATACCCAACATCACGAAGCCGAGATGACTCACGGATGAATAAGCAACCAACTTTTTGACATCCTTTTGAGCGTATGAAACCGCCGCGCCATAGATAATGCCAATAGTAGCGAAGAGCGCGATCCACGGGGCGGCTTTGACTGTCGCTTCAGGGAAGAGCGGAATGTTGAAGCGCAGGAAACCGTAAGTTCCCATCTTCAGCAAAACGCCCGCCAAAATGACAGAGCCAGCCGTCGGCGCTTCCACATGGGCATCGGGCAGCCATGAATGTAGTGGCCACATCGGCACTTTGATGGCAAATGCGGCAGTGAACGCCAGGAACAGCCACCATTGGATGCCCGTAGGAATACTTCCTTTGGCGATCAAGTCTGGCACTGAGAATGTATTTCCATAAATGCCGAGCCACAGAATGGCAACCAACATCAAAATGGAACCAGCCATGGTATACAGGAAGAATTTCACCGCGGCATAGATGCGGCGCGGGCCGCCCCACAAACCGATCAGGAAGTACATCGGCACGAGTGTGAATTCCCAGAACACATAGAACATGAACAGATCCTGCGCGAGGAAGACGCCCATCATGCCCACTTCCAGCAAAAGGAAGAAGATCATGAAATCCTTGACGCGCTCTTCGACGGCAGTCCATGTGGAGAGAAGCGAGATCGGCGTGAGGAAGGCGGTCAGCAGGACGAGCAAAATGCTCAAGCCGTCGACAGCAAGATAATAGTAGATGTTCCAGCCCGCCACGTTGATCCAAGAATATTTGGCGACCAGCTGAAGGTCAGGGTTGGATGCGTTGAACTGCGAGAGCACCCAAAGCGATATGCCAAACGTCAGCAGGGATGTGACCATCGCGACCCAGCGGATGGCGGTCTTTGCTTCGGAATTCATAAACAGAAGCACGATCACACCAAGGAGCGGGAAGAAGGTCAGAAGAGTAAGGGGTTCAAAAAGAAATTTCATGTTGAGTCCTTGCGTTGAAAGTTTTGCAGGTTGGAAAGTTGGAAGGTTGAAACCTGTAACCTGCCAGCTTGTAATTACTTAAAGATAAGATATCCTAAAATTAATACGACGCCTAACATGACGGACAGCGCATATGAACGCACAAATCCATTCTGGATCTTGCGCAGGGTCGCCGATACTGATTGAGTTGCCGTGCCCAGCCAGTTCGCGAATGCGTCAATTCCTTTTTGGTCGGCGTAATGATCGAGCGCAATTTCGCTCAGCCAGTTATAAGTTCCCAGAATAACCGTATCATGCACAAAGTCATGCCAGAACTGCCAGTCGATCACATCCGCAAGAAATTGCGATAGTTTCTTGAACGGATTAATGATGATGGCAAAGTACCCTTCATCTACAAACCATTTATTTTCCATGCCTGTGAAGATGAAACCAAGCGGCCTCTTGAGCGGATCGATCTGCCCAGCCTTGAGCGGATTGCGTCCGTAGAGCAACCATGAAGTGAGGATGGCGGCCAGGGCCAGTACTGTGGAAATTCCCGCGACTTTCAGATCAAGCGGAAGGCTTTCGACTTCGGCGAGTGTATATCCCAGCCAGTGACCCAGATTATGGAAACCTTCAAATGGAAGATTCAAAGCGCCACCCAGAATCGATAAAGCAGCCAGCACCATAAGCGGCACGGTCATCACTTTTGGGCTTTCCTCGGCGTGAGCAGCGGCGGCATGACGCGGCTCACCGAAGAAGACCATCCAGATCTGACGGCCCATGTAGAAGGCGGTCAGAAATGCGGCGAGAGTTAGCTGCCAATAAATGCTTGTGAAATGCAGGCTGGCGTCCAAAAGAATTTCATCCTTCGACCAGAAGCCCGCAAATGGGAAGATGCCCGCGAGCGCAAGTGTGCCGATGATGTAAAGCCAGAACGTGACTGGCATGGTTTTGCGAAGTCCACCCATGTTGCGCATGTCGCCTGGATCAAATATTTCATCATGATGACTGTCATCATGAGTTTCCTTGCTTGATTTCTTTCCCTTGGCAGGTTTGCTTTCATGGTGCGCGTGAGCGAGATGATGATGTCCACGCTCCATGCCAAGAATGACAGACCCGGCGGAAAGAAATAACAGAGCTTTGAAGAACGCATGCGTAATGAGGTGGAACATTCCTGCCACATACGCGCCCATGCCCACTGCGGCAACCATGAATCCAAGTTGTGATATCGTGGAGTAAGCCAAAACTTTTTTGATATCGTATTGGCCAACTGCGATGGTCGCAGCGAAAAGTGCCGTGCCCGCGCCGACCATCGCCACAATATATTGCGCCTGCGGTACAAGCGTATATATTTCAGCGGAACGAGTTACGAGATATACACCTGCGGTCACCATTGTCGCGGCATGAATCAACGCCGAGACAGGAGTTGGACCAGCCATCGCATCTGGCAGCCAGATATACAGTGGGATCTGCGCAGATTTACCTGCCACACCCACCAGCATAAACAATGTGATTGCGACGATTATTTCAGGGGGAGCGGATTTCGCGGCTTCAAAAACCTGGTCAAATTGGAAGGAGCCGAGATACCAGAACATCAGGAAGCCTGCGATGAGGAAACCGAAGTCACCGACGCGGTTGGTGATGAAGGCTTTCTTCGCAGCATTCGAATTGGCCCAGGATGGACGAGCCAGCGTATCCATCTCATACCAGAAACCGATCAGCAGGAAGGAGCAAAGTCCCACGCCTTCCCAGCCGACGAAGAGCATCATGTACGAGTCGCCGCTGACGAGGATCATCATGGCCGCGATGAACAGATTCAGGAAAATAAAGAAACGCGGAAAGCGTCCCTCTTCCTTCTTGAAGCGCACATCCTCGTGCATATATCCGATGGCGTAGATGTGGATGAGTGTGCCCACACCAGAAACGACCAACATCATAGTGGTCGAGAGTGAGTCCATGCGGAAGGTCCAATCGAGTTGAAGTGTTCCGACATGGATCCATTCAGCCAGACGCCAGCGCACCATTTCGCCGTGATTGATCGAGACTGAATACGCCAATAGCACCGAAACGACAAATGCCGCTCCTGATGCAAGACTCGCCACTGTGCCGACCATCTTTTCGCTGAACTTGAACCACTTGCCAAAGATCAAATTGATCAGCAAGCCGGTTAAAGGCGCAAAGACCAGCCATGGGGCGAGGAAGAAAAATCCGCTGGTTACTGTTTCGCTTAAATGCATAAACTGCTCCGGAAATCAGGAATTAGGGATTGGGAATTAGGATTTAGGATTTCGCACAATTGTCTGGCCGACTGCCTAAACACCTAGTTACTAATCACCTAACTTTATCCCTTCAAAGAATTCATCTCATCAATATTGATGTTCTTCTTGGTCTTGAAAATTTCAACGATCAAGGCGAGACCAACAGCCACTTCCGCCGCCGCGACCGCGATGACAAAAAACACGAATATCTGTCCGTTAAAACTCTTGTACATATTGGAAAAAGCCACGAAGGCCAGATTGCCCGCATTGAGCATCAACTCAATGGACATGAAAATGATCAACGGGTTGCGGCGGATGAGCACGCCCATCGCGCCGATGGTAAACAAAATCGCCGAAAGAATAATGTAATAATCTACAGGTACCATTATTTGCGTCCTACCTTTTCACGATTGGTAAGTACGATCGCTCCCACCATCGCGACCAATAACAAAACTGATGTGACTTCAAATGGCAAAAGGAACTGATTGAACATGGTCATCGCCATTTCTCGCAGGTTGTCCATTGAGTTCACTGCTATGTCTGGCGCAGTCACAACCATATTCGGCTGTGCACGTGAAATCAGAAGATAGACCGATTCCACGACGAGGATGAACGCCAAAGAAAACGCCAACGGCTTCTGCCACGGCAGAGATTTTGACGGGGCGAGACTATCCACACCGAGCAGCATGATCACGAAAAGGAACAAGACCATGATCGCGCCCGCATACACGGTGATCTGTGACATGGCAATGAACGGCGCTCCCAACAACAGGTAGAAGACCGCCACCGTAGTGAAGTTCAACACAAGGAATAATGCAGAATAGACCGCATTACGGCTGAAAACCATGCCGAGGGCTGCCGCAATGGCTACGAGGGAAAGAACGAGGAAAACAATTAGTTCAGAAGTCATAGATACCTTTTGGGTAATTGGTGCTTACCATTTATCAGCTACTAATCTCTTGGGTCTTGCATTTCAGGCACCGAACGTGTAAACACACCTTCTTCTGTTTTACGCGGCGTGATCATTTCTGTAGTTGGAACCGATTCAAGTAATAAGTCTTTGGTGTAGATGGCCTGACGGCGATCTGTGAACGAGAGTTCGTAGTTATCGCCGAGGACAATTGCTTCTGTCGGGCAGGCATCTTCGCAGAAACCGCAATAGATACAGCGCAGCATATTTATTTCGTAGGTCGAAGCAAACCTCTCGCCGGGAGAGAATCGTTTTTCATCGGTATTCTCAGATGCTTCGACGAAGATCGCATCCGCAGGGCAGGCTGCCGCGCAGAGCGAACATCCGATACATTTTTCGAGACCGTTTTCATAGCGTTTCAACACGTGTCGGCCACGATAACGCGGACGAACTTCACGCTTCTGTTCAGGATATTGGTATGTTACAGTCTTTTCAAAAAAGAAAGAACGAAGCGTCTCACCGAGGCCGCGCCCAAGCTCAATAACGGGATCAAACACGCCCATTGGATTTTCTCCTCAAGTCACGATAAATAAACACCACCGCTACCATTGCACAAACAATAGAAAGGATGGGGATGCTATAAAAATAAATTGAATTATGAAGTTCCTGCTCCAGCAAAATTCCAGCGGCTGTGATGAAGAGCACCACCAGAGAAAGCGGCAGAAGCACCTTCCAGCCGAACGCCATCAATCGGTCATAACGAATTCGCGGCCAGGTTGCGCGGATCCAGATCATAAAGAATAACAACACAACTACTTTCAACAGCAAATAGATCGGTGCAAGGAACCAGTAACGATCCACGCTAAGAAAGGTATCCTTCAAAAACCAGAATTCACGATAGCCGCCGAAGAATAAAGTTGCCGAGATCATGCAGATCACGATCATCTTTTGATATTCCGCCATGAAGAATAACGCGAATTTCATACCAGAATATTCCGAGTGGAAGCCAGCGGTCAATTCCTGTTCGGCTTCAGGCATATCGAACGGCGCACGGTTGACCTCGGCCAGTGTCACGATCAGAAAGATCAACGCGCCCACAGGCTGGATCACAACAAACCACATTCCCTTTTGCGCATTGACAATATCAACTAGATTCATGGAATTGCTCATGACGATTGCGATCGCGAAACACAATCCAAGTGAAAGTTCATACGAGATCATCTGCGCCGAGGCGCGAATGCCACCCAGCATGGCGTATTTGTTATTGCTCGACCAGCCCGCCAGCACAATTCCATACACCGCTATGGACGCGATGGAGGTCAGATACAAAACACCGACGTTCAAGTTCGCAACATACAAAGTAATAACGCGGCCAAAGAAAGTGAACGATGTTCCAAGCGGAATCACAGCCGCCAGAACGAGCGAAGGTACAACGGTCAAAACAGGCGCGAGCACGAAGACGACCTTGTAAACCTTCGCGGGCGTTAGCTCTTCCTTGAAGATTAACTTGACCGCGTCCGCGATCGGTTGCAGCAAACCTTGATAACCTGCACGGTTCGGCCCAACGCGAATCTGCATGCGAGCAAGTGCGCGACGCTCATACAACGTCAGGTATGCAAAACCTGTCAACAAGATCAGGCAGAGCACAAACCCTTTTACGATCCATTCAACCCAGAGTGTCCAATCCATATCATTTCACCTTCGCAAGAACAGGTTCACGGATCGCAATGCCCATGCTACGCGGCACCAGAGCCACACCCGCCGAGATCGTATCGTCTATCTTCACAACCACTTCAGCCTTCACACCCTCGAAACTGATTTTCACGCGCGCACCCGCTTCCACGCCGAGATTCTTCGCGGCAGATGGATGCAGTGTGACAGTTGCTTCGCCAATTCGTCCATCGAGGAGTTGCGCTGGGTTGACGGTCACGCCGCGATCATATAATTTATTTACCGGGACTGCCAGCAGTTCTTTTTCTTTTGGACGAAGAGCCGCTTCTTTTCTGACTTTTGGAATGGTCACTGTTTTCCCAGACTGAGCCGTCGGGGCAAGTTGCACACCCAAGCCCTGCGTGTTCTCATAAGTTGTGCCACCGTAATACAAGTCACCGCGCCCAACGATAGGCCATTGACCATGTGTCTCGGCAAGTTTTTCATAACTCAAATCTGTAAACGCATCGAGGGAATTTGCAAGAATATCGAACACGACCGATACGGACGAACCTTCAAGAATAACGCCCATCTGTCTGGCAATTTGTGACGTGATGGCAAAATCAGGTCTTGCATCACCTTTCACTGGAACAGCCGCATAGAAACGCTGAACCCGCCGCTCGCCGGAAGTGAATGTCCCATCGCGTTCTGTATAAGCCTGCGCGGGGAAAACAACATCCGCAATTTCAGTGGTTGCAGTTTCAAGAATATCCTGTACAGCCACGAACTTCGCGCCTTTGAGCGCCTTCGCCAAAGCCGGGTCATCACCAACCGGGTCAGCGCCAACAATGTAAACTGATTTACCCTTGAGCGCTTTTTCGAGATCAGGCTCAGGTTGGAAACCAACTTCCCATGCGCCCTGATCGTTGGCTCTTGGCCAGACACCAACCAAACCGTTATTCGGTTTGCCGATATGATCGGTTTCTTTCAAAAGTATGGCGCACGCGGATGCGAGACCGGAAGTACCATTCAAACCAAGTCCCTCATTGCCATAGAACACAACAACATTCTTGGCCTTCACGAATTCATCAGAGATCTTGCTCTTCGCGCTCAAGTCGTTCACTGCCTTTGATTCATCGCCATACGCATAGCGGATGACGAACTTGGCAAATCTATCCAATTTCGTTTCGCGCGGATTTGCAACAATGAGGGTCGCACCACGGTCGGCGGCTTGTTTAACTCGCAACCACCAAATGGGAGCTTCTTCATATAAGTCAGAAGCAACCACGAGGATCGCATCGCCCGCACCCATTTTTCCGATGTTCGTGCCCTGCCCCACACCCACCAGTTGGGTGATTTCACCACCGCCCATGTCTGAGTACAGAATCGCGGTCCCGCCGGCATGGTCTGCAAGAGACTTCAAGTTGAACAAATCTTCATTCGCTAGTCTACCGGAAGCCAGTATGACAAAATCTTTTTTACCTTTCGAGAAATTCTCTGCGGCAAATTTTGTAGCGGCATCCCATGAAGCGCGTGCTAATTTTTCATCTTTTCTAACCAGCGGTTTGGTGAGCCGCTTCTTGCTTTCGGTGTAGTGATAAGCAAAGCGGCCTTTATCGCACAACCAGATTTCATTTACTTCTTCATTTTGGCGCGGCATGATACGCTTCACAACTACGTCCCCGCCAGCCTTCGCTTCACGGCGTGTGTTGAGTGTGGTATTGCATCCAACAGGGCATTGCGTACAAATGGATGCCTGCGCTTTTAATTCCCACGGGCGTGCGCCAAAACGGAAGTCCGCTGTGGTCAATGCGCCGACGGGACAAATGTCGGTAGTGTTGCCTGAGAAAACAGAATCAAATCCGGGCGTAGATAGGGAAACGATTTGTGTATTGCGCCCACGTTCATCAAAGCCGAGCACTGCTTCACCCGCAACTTCATCTTGAAAACGGATACAGCGCGCGCATTGGATGCAGCGCTCGCGGTCGAGCCAGATCAACTCACCGAGAGGAACCTGCTTCTCAAGATGCTGTTTCTCGTCATAGATAAAACGGCTCTGGCCGGGGCCGAAAGCCATCGTCAAATTTTGAAGCGGACATTCGCCGCCTTTATCACAAACAGGGCAATCCAGCGGATGCGAGGTGAGCAGGAATTCAACCGTGCCCTTTTGACCATCCAAAGCTTTGTCGGTTCTGGTCATCACAACCATGCCATCTGAAACTCGATTAGTGCAGGCCGTTTCGAGTTTTGGCATGAATTGAATTTTGGGCTGACCATTCTCGATTACTGCCTGACCTGTGGCGCGATCCAGCATGGGACGGCCAACTTCGACCAGACACATGCGGCACATGCCGACAGGTTCGAGTTTTGGATGATGACAAAAAACGGGGATGTCAATGCCGGCCATCTTGGCAGCATCAGCGATCAACGTTCCATCCGGGACCGTTACACTTATTCCATTAATTGATAGCGTGACTTGTTTCGTCATGCGTGCTCCGTAGCCTTTACTGCTTTTTTGAAATCTTGCGGAAATCTTTCGATACCGGTAACAACTGCCATCGTGGCAAATTCACCCAATGCGCACAAACATTTGCCTTGCATTTGTTTGGCGACATTCAAGAGCAGATCTACATCAGCCTTTGAACCATCACCGGAATGAATTCGCTCGGTGAGATGCTGCATCCAATAATTGCCTTCGCGGCAGGGAGTGCACTTACCGCAAGACTCATGCTTGAAGAAATGAATGGTCTTGTTGATGATCCAGTCCACGCTGACAGTGTCGTCGATTACGATCACGGAAGCAGACCCAAGGTCCGCGCCAAGTGTGCGAACGGTTGCGTAATCCATCGGTGTGTCGAGGACTTTGTCATCCACAACGATCAATGAAGAGGAAGCACCCGCAGGCATGATCGCCTTGACCGGGCGGCCTTCCTGAACACCGCCGCCGTATTCATAGATCAACTGGCGGAAGGTTGTTCCAAAGGGTAATTCGTAATTACCGGGTTTACGTACCCGACCAGAGAGCGAGAAAAGTTTTACACCTGCGCTATCCGCTGTGCCCATGGACTTGTACCAGTCCGCGCCGTTTGTGATGATGGGCGGGACATTGGCAAAAGTTTCGACATTATTAATAATTGTCGGCTTGCCGTATAAACCAAATGAAGGCGGGAAGGGCGGACGTACCCGAGGCTGTCCGCGTTTGCCTTCGAGCGATTCGAGCAAGGCTGTTTCTTCACCGCAGATATAAGCGCCAGCGCCGAGATGCGTAAATATTTTCAGCGAATATTCGGTGCCAAAAAGGTTATCGCCAAGATACCCAGCCTTTTCCATTTCAGCGATCTTTTCATCGAGGAAGGCAGCTACCTGCCAGAACTCGCCACGCAGATAGATGTAAGCCGCCGTCGCACCAACCGCGTATGATGCGATGGCCAGACCTTCGAGGAATTGGAAAGGATTGCTTTCCATTAGCTCGCGATCCTTGAAAGTACCAGGCTCGGATTCATCTGCGTTGGCGACAACATAATGCGGCCAGTTCTTATTATCAATAAAGGACCACTTCATCCCAGTGGGGAATCCAGCACCGCCGCGACCGCGCAGATTGGAGTTTTTGACTACATCAATCACTTCAGTAGGCTTCATTTTGGTGACGGCTTTTTTGAATGCATCGATTCCGCCATTCTTTTTGTAGACATCCAACTTATTGATGTCGGGAATATCACGATGACGTAACAGGACGTGAGTCATTAATTCACCTCCTTGAGCGCTTCGATCAATTCCATGGTGCGATCCACTGTCATGTTTTCGTGATATTTGATTCCGTCAGGACCTTGCGTCTGGAACATCGGAGCTTTGTCACATGCAGCGAGGCACATCACACCTTCAAGAGTGACCAGCCCGTCAGCAGTCGTTTCACCAACTTTGATGCCGAGATTGCCGCACAGGTTATTGAGGAATTCATCCGCGCCGCGCAATGCACAGGGCAGATCCGTACAGACTTGCATGCGGTACTTGCCGGCTTTTTCGTCATGATACAGCGTATAGAAACCAACGATTGAAGCTACTTCGGTTTCAGTGATTTCAAGCATTTTCGCGATATCCTGCATCGCGGCCTTGTTGATATAACCTTCTTCGCGTTGTGCGAGATAAAGCAGAGGCATGACCGCCGAGCGTTTTTGCTCCGCCGGATACTTCGACAAAATTAGCTTTACTTCCTTCGGATATGTTTTCTCAAGGCTCATCTGTCAATATCTCCGAGGACAATGTCAATGGAAGAGAGAATGGCAACCAAGTCAGCCACCAAATGTCCCTTTACGATCTGTGATAGCACAGCCAAATTATCAAATGAAGGCGTGCGTAAATGCACACGATATGGTTTCGGACCGCCATCACCTTCGAGCAGTAATCCCAATTCACCGCGCGGTGATTCCACTGCGCTATAAATGGAAGCCTTCGGCGCAGAAAAACCTTCCGTCCACAACTTGAAGTGATGGATTAGTGATTCCATGCTGACGCCGATCTCTGAACGTGGCGGTGTGACAAATTTGCGATTCCCGGAACGCACGGGGCCAAGCGGAAGTTTATTTAAAGCCTGTTCAACGATCTTCAATGACTCGCGCATTTCCTGCACACGCACCAAATAGCGCGCGTATGTATCGCCTTCAGTACGGGTGGGCACATTGAAATCATATTGCTCATATCCGGAATATGGGCGCGCCTTACGCAAATCCCAGTCAATACCTGAAGCACGCAGCGGAGGTCCGGTCACGCCAAATGATAAGGCGGTGGCGACATCCAACTTTCCAATGCCAAGTGTTCGATCAAGAAGAAACGGGTTCTTCGTCAATAAGGTTTCATATTGATCAACGCGCTTTGGGAATATCTTAATAAAATCACGCACAGCTTTTTCAAATTCCACAGGCACGTCACGCCAGACTCCGCCGGGGCGGAAGTAGGTCGTCATCATGCGCTGACCTGATACCAGTTCAAAAATATCGAGGATCTGCTCTCGTTCGCGGAAACAATACAGGAACATAGACATGGCCGCGAGGTCGAGGCCCGAAGTACCAAGCCAGACCAAATGCGATGAGATGCGCTGAAGTTCGGTCAGAATCACACGCAAACCTTGGGCACGCGCGGGCACATCCAGATCGACCAATTTTTCAACCGCCATCACATACGCGAGATTATTGCCGATCGGATTCATATAGTCGAGCCGGTCGGTCATCACTTCAGCCTTTTGATAGGTCTTGGCTTCCATGTTTTTTTCAATGCCCGTATGCAAATAACCAATATCGGGAATACAGTTGACAATGATCTCACCATCCAACTCAAGCAAAAGGCGCAGCACACCATGCGTGGATGGATGCTGAGGCCCCATGTTCAAGAGCATCGTTTCGCCGGTTAGGGCACGCTCTGAAACAAGATGTTTAAATTTATCCAAACTTACTTCTTCAATCTGACTCATAACTATTCCTTTGCGTACGGCTTGCGCAGATCGATCTCATCAAAATTAAAAGTAAATTGCGGTTCTTCATAACCCAGGGGAAAATCTTTTCGAAGCGGGTGCCCTTCCATATCTTCAGGGCTTAGTATGCGGCGCGGATCAGGATGACCGTCAAATTCGATGCCAAACATATCGAGGAGTTCACGCTCGCGCCAATTGGCAACATCATAGACATGCGTCGCTGTCGGGATTTTGGGACTGCTCCCATTTACTGGAACTCTGATCTGCACTGACCGGTTCTTGGCGATCGAAGTAAGTTGATAGACCACATGAAAACGCGGAGTCTCCTGCGGGTAATAATCAACCGCAGTTAGAGCCGACAACAATTCGAAATTAAATTCATCGCGCAAGAGGGTCAACGCATCGACGATCTGTTCAGGCTTTAGGAACAGATGCACTTCATCGCGAAACTCTTCAAAGGTCGCGCTGAATTTATCCTGTACCGATTTTACGATGGGTTCGAGTTTTTTATCCATAAATATCCTAGCTTCAGCCGCCGTTCTCAGCGGCAAGACACCGTCGAGAGCAGATGAAATGATGTTAAGTGGTTTGCTTATATTTCTCAGCGTATTGCTTAAACGATTCGCCCTTAACTTTTTCATGAATGGTCATCACGCCGTGGATCAAAGCCTCGGGGCGCGGCGGGCAGCCAGCCACGAATACATCCACAGGCACCACTTCATCAACACCCTGGAAGATGGCATAGTTATTGAAGACACCGCCGCAGGAAGCGCAATCGCCCATGGCGATCACCCACTTCGGCTCGGGCATTTGATCGTACAAGCGGCGCAGGACAGGCCCCATTTTCTTCGAGACGCGCCCCGCCACGATCATCAGATCAGATTGGCGCGGACTGGCGCGCATGAGTTCCATACCAAAGCGACTCATATCATAGGCTGATGATTGCGCAGACATCATCTCGATGGCGCAGCAAGCCAGACCGAACAACATCGGCCACATGGCATTCGTACGTCCCCAATTAACAACACTTTCAAGCGTGGTGGTGACCACGCCCATATTTCCAAGTTTTTGCTCTACTCCCATTCCAACGCTCCTTTTTTCCAGGCGTACACATAACCTATCAATAAGATACCAATAAAGACGACCATTTCAAGCAAGCCGAAAATTCCCAGCTTGCGAAACGCGATCGCCCAGGGTAGAAAAAATACTACTTCAATATCGAATAGAATGAACAAGACAGCGATCAAATAAAAGCGGACAGGCATGCGCCGAGTCCCTTCGCCGTACGGGTTCATGCCCGATTCATAAGGCATGGATTTTGCTTCTGAATTTTTACGTGGACCAAACAATTCCCCCAAACCTATCGCGATAAAAGCTATCAGGGTGGCTACCGCGATCATCACTGCAATGGCAATATATTCAAACAACATAAACGCCTCTTGGTGTGTAAAATCACAGAGTACCGCATAAAAACTTCAGTTTTTATGCGGAATTTCTGATAAAAAACTCGTAATATGCAACCAGTGGTAGTGCGTGAAATCTGGCACGTTCGGCGAAGTATATCATAAGAAACTTTGGGGAAATAGATAAAGTGTCACATTTCACAAAAATAATGATAATCGTCATGCTGGTAAAAAAAGACGCCGCTACGCAGAGTCTTTACATTTTAATTCCCCAAAAAATCGATCAACTCGTGACCAGTCGCAGGATGCCGCAGCTTCCGCAAGGCCTTGGCTTCAATCTGACGAATGCGCTCACGAGTAACATTGAAATAACGGCTGACTTCCTCCAGCGTGTGCTCTTTTCCATCGCGCAGGCCAAAGCGCAGTTCAAGCACGTCTCGTTCACGTTCCGAAAGCGTTTCCAACGCATGTTGAACCTGCTCGCGGAGCATTTCACGCACTGCCGCGTCCATTGGGGAAGGCGCGTCTTCATCTTCGATAAAATCGCCTAGCGAGCTGGAATCCTCGTCTCCCACCGGCCCTTCCAAGGATACTGGCTCTTCTGCAGAACGGAGGATACGTTTTACTTTTTGCGAAGCCTCTTCGAGGCGCGCCTGTATTTCTGGTTTGATCGGCTTATTCTCAGATTGCGCGTGCATGATCACATGCATGTCTGAAGCGGAAAGATATCCCACTTCCAAGGCAAGCTCGGCATTATTTGGGTTTCTACCAAGCACCTGCGTAAGATGCCTTTGCGCGCGTAGGATACGCGAGATAGATTCAAACAAGTGAACAGGAATACGGATGGTGCGCGCCTGTTCTGCAATGGAGCGATTAATGGATTGGCGAATCCACCACGTTGCATAGGTGCTGAACTTAAAGCCGCGGCGCGGATCGAATTTTCCTATCGCGCGCAATAAACCCATGTTGCCTTCCTGGACCAAGTCGAGCAGTGACATGCCGCGGCCAAGGTAACGCTTGGCAACGCTGACCACCAATCTTAAATTCGCGCGGATGAGCGCTTCGTTCGCATCCACTGCGCGGACGTGTATCGCGTCCATTTCACTGAACAGGGTTTCATCAGGCGGCAGGTTGCGATAGAGAGTCCTTTGAGGGAGGAATGTATTCTGGTTGCGGATAAACGTCAGCAGCCACTCAGCATAACTAAACGGAAGCAGGTACAGGTTGAGAAAGACCGAGTATGCATGTCGGGCAAGGTTATCCCAAAGATGGTCCACTCCCCAATGGCCGTTATCCAAATATGCGCGGAAGTAGGATGGAGAATCAAACTGCCAGCCCGAATGAAGCGACTGGGATTCGGCGATCATCAAAGCTAGATTGGGAAGTTCATAATCGAGCTGCTCGGCATCTTCGATCAGGCGATCCCATGAAGTGAGCATTTCCAAAAGCAGGGAATGATAGATCGAGGATGCCAGCGAAACGCCTTTGCGCTGTTTCAACTTACGAAGCGTTGTGATATGGCGGTCTGCTTCGCTGCATGTGGCAAGTCGAAACTCACTATCCGATCCAAGCAATTTAACCAGGCCGATCTCGCGCAGATACAATCGGACCGGGTCTTCAGAAAGTTCAACAACAATATCTTGCGAATGTGGCGACTGGATTTCATCCAGGTCATCCGCTGGCACGAGCAGAGTCTCATCCGACTCAACGATCTCATCTGTTGTAATGTCCAGCGGAAGGATATCCTCATCATCGAGCGAATCCAAAACAATGTCCGCTGTAAAGTCAAGTTCGTTCGCTTTCTTCGGTGCATGAACCGTTGGTCCTTGTTTTGCCTTCGGCTTTTGATTTTTCTTAACTTTGGAATTGATTTTTGTTTTTTCTTTTACAGGCATCGGTTTCTCTTTCCCAACACGTCTTGAATAATATTTTTACAGGCTTGCAATCGTTACTCCTGCCGCCTTAATGTTAATTTTCGTTTGGCTTGATCCAAGCTATGCAGCAACCGCATAAATTGCATAGCTTGCTCCTGATATGTTTTTAAGTTCGCACCACCCTGCTGCTGTTCATCTTCCTGTAAGAAACGCAATTGATTCATATTCAACATCGCGTTTGCGCGGCGCAGATCAATAAAACGCGCGAGCAGTTCTTCGAGCAATTTATCGTCCACGGGATCAAGTTGTTCTGTTTGCGCAAGCAGATCCAACGAAACATCATTGATCGATTCGGGCAAGTGACTCATCACATATTGATGATGATCCTTCTCATCCTGCTCCACGGCCAAACGGATCACTCCGAAAATCAACTGATGGTCAGTATACTCGAAGTCTTCCACCGCGAGCGCGCTCAAGCCAGACTCTTGCAGTTTTCTATCCAAGCGATACAACAAGGCAGGCTTACGAAACAGAACACCGATGCAATAAGATTCAATTCTTAAGGTGGGATTAAGCGCCACAAGCGGAGTAACAACCCTTTGACTGCGATCCACCGCGCGAGGTCTGTGTCGCACGACCGGCCCCTGAGCCTGCGTGCCCGCTAATACACTCTCATCCACCCTCAGCATTCGCGCAAGCGCCTGACGATAGGTGTCACGTTCCATCGCGTTAGGCAGGTCTTCAATCAACGGAAGCACCTGCGCGGCAATTTGATTTTTTACTTTTGCATCATTAAGATTTTGCCCCGCCGCAAGAGAATCCATCACATGCGTGACGATCGGCTTGGCATTCTCGATCAGCCGTTTCCATTCATCCTTGTCACGCGCCACGATCTCATCCGGGTCGAGATCGTCAGGCATGGATGCCACGCGCAAGTCAGCTTGCAGACGGGCTTCATTGCGTAAAAGTCCGCGCGCGTCAAAACCCAACTCGCCTTCACGATCCATCGCTGAACGCGCCGCATCCAATCCATGCAAGACGGCTTTTTGTCCTGCTGTATCAGGGTCAAGCGCAAGCACAATTCTGCGCGTTGACTTCTTTAGCAAACGTAATTGATCTTCGGTGAGCGCCGTGCCCATCGGCGAGACAACATTCTCATATCCCGCTTGATGTAAGGCGATCACATCCAGATAGCCTTCCACGATCACGGCCTGGTCCGCCATGCGAATCGGCTTGCGGGCGCGGTCTAATCCGTAAAGGATATGCCCCTTGGTAAAGATCGGCGTCTCGGGTGAATTCAAAAATTTAGGAATATCGTTCGGGTCGACAATGCGAGCGCCAAAACCTGCCATCTTCCCAGTCTCATCGCGGATGGGGATCATGATGCGGTTGCGGAATTTATCGTTGGTACGTTTTATTTGTTGAGCGTCGTCTTCTCTGACAGTTAACAAACCCACGTCAATTAACTCTTGTTGAGTGTAACCCTTTGGAACAAAATGTTTTAGAAGGTTATCGTATCCATGCGGCGCGTATCCCAAGCCAAAAGTTTCAATGGTCGTATCATTTATTTTTCGTTTTTCACGCAGGTACGTCAAAACCTCTTTGTTGTTGAATAGATGCGTTCGATAATAAATAAGTACATCTTCTAATAAAAGACGCAAACGTTCATGCGCTTCTTTAACTTGCGGCGCCTCGCGTTGAAGCGACTCGATCTTTACGCCAGCGCGATCTGCCAGTTTTTGCAGAGCATCCTTGAAGTCCAGCCCGTCGCGCTTCATCACGAATTTAAAAATATCCCCGCCTTCGTTGCATTGACCAAAGCAGCGCCACGTCCCAGACTCAGGCCAGACCACAAAGGCGGGCGTATGCTTGTTATCGTGGAATGGACAGAAACCCGTATAGTTCCTGCCCGCGTGGCGCAGTTTAACGCCAGCCTCAGACACAAGGTCTACGATATCGATCTTGGATTTGATGTCATCAATGGTAGCCATAGGGTGAGTGAATTATAGACGCAATTGGCAAAATAAAACCGCAGAGACTCTGTGTCTCTGCGGTTTTATTTTTGGCTAGAAACCTTCGAGTTTACTGAGGTCTATGACTCCGTGTGACAATGCGGAAATCCTTTGAAGCAAGCCCAGCCGATTTTCCTTCACAGCTTTATCTTCAGCCATCACCAATATCTTCTCAAAAAATATAGTAATGGATGGAATCATCGAGGAAATATTTTTCAGGAGCGAATCGACATCACCTTCGACAGTGGGCGGCAGACGAAGGAACGCTTCATATAATCCTTTTTCTGCTTCTTCAACGAGCAGCTCTTCGCTCACTTCGAATTTGGCCTTTTGGTCGCGCGTAATGCGGACACAGCGCGCAAAACCATCCAGCGTGGTTGACCAGTCCTCGCGTCCCACCCAAGCAGACAGTTGCTTCACCGCTCGCACAGTTCCCGCAGGGTTATTTGATTGCGCCGCAAGAACGGCTTCCACAATATCATATTTATAACCAGATTCATTTAACACAACCTTCAAGCGCCCAGTGATGAAATCAAGGATCTGTTTTTGCACATCGTCACTGACTGCAATAGGCTGAGTCTTGGTCGATTTCTTCACAGCTTCGGTTATGTCAAAATCCACATTATGTTCGATCAACGGTTGGACAACACCGATCGCGGCGCGGCGCAAACCAAATGGATCTTTCGCGCCCGTGGGAGCGAGTCCGGCGGCAAAGAGACCGACAAGTGAATCGATACGATCTGACAACGCAAGCGCAAGCCCGAACTTTGTCTTCGGAACGGTTTGGTATTGTTCGGAAATCGCCTGCGCCGCTTGTACATTTTCGCCAGAACGCAGCGCATATTCGCCGCCGATTATTCCTTGCAGAGAAGTCATCTCTGTGACCATCTGAGTCGCAAGGTCCGCTTTGGCAAGATAGATACTGCGCGCAAGATATTTGATGTCCATCACATCTTTGAAGCCGAGCATTGCGCCCACTTCCGCGCCCAAGATCAACATGCGGTTGGATTTGTCGAGCATGGAGCCAAGCTTGGTGTGGAAGGTAAGCGAAGAAAGTTTGGGACGATACTCTTCGATCTTGAATTTGACATCTTCACGGACGAAGAAGTTGGCGTCGGCAAAGCGCGCGCCAAGGACGTGTTCGTTCCCTTCGCGGACGGTGTCGATGTGAATGTCGTCACCGTTGCGAATGGCGATGAAATGTGCCATCAATTTCCCATTTTTCTGGACAGGGAAATAGCGCTGATGTTTCTTCATCACCGAGATAAGCACATCGCGCGGTAATTGTAAAAATTCTTCGTTGAAGCTGCCCATGACAGCGGTGGGCATTTCGATGAGGTTTGTGACTTCGTTGAGCAAGCCTTCTTCGATGATGGCTTGTCCACCAAGCAAGGCTGCGGCTTGATTGACCTGTTCCACAATGGAAGCTTTGCGTTCTTCTTTATCAAGGAGGATACCTGCTTCACGTATCATATCAAAATACGCTTCGCGATCAGCGGATGGAATGGTGATGTCGGGGGAACCGTAGGGACGAAGTCCGCGGGAGACATTGCCGCTCACAACACCAGCATATTCGAACGGGATGATCATGTCGCCGAGCAACGCCACATACCAGCGGATGGGACGAGAGAAGGCAACGCCTGAGTCGTTCCAGCGCATGGACTTTTCAAACTTGATGCTTTCGACTAATTTGGGCAACGCATCCACGAGAACTTCGGGAGTAGGGCGTCCCTTTTGCTTGACGACAGCCGCCACGTATTTTCCACCGTCGATCTCGCGGGCTTCGAGTGTAGCAGGGTCGAGATTATTTTTCTTTGCAAAGCCAAGCGCGGCCTGAGTAGGTTTGCCGTCTTTGTCGAAGGCTTTATCCGCGGGCGGACCTTTGACGAGGTCTTCGCGGTCTGGCTGATTCGGAGAGAGAGAGTCAATAGAAACAACCATCCGTCTCGGGGTTGTAAAGATGCGGACATCTCCATGTTCAAGTCTAAGTTCGTTAAGCAGCGTTGGAATCCGCTGGCTGAGTTGTTCGTAAGCGGAGTCCACATCGTTGGCAGGTAATTCTTCGACTCCGATTTCAAGGATGAATGATGAAGGATGAGGGATGAATTTTAAAGGCGCGGATGATTTTGCTTCATCCTTCACACCTGCACTTGCGTGCGGGGCAAGTGTCCTTTTGCCTTCATCCTTCAGTAATGGATACTCCAACTTCATGCGTTGATCGCCATAAGCTACCGCCACGCCCTTAGCCAATTCGCGGATGCGTCGGAAGAAGGCTTGGCGCTCGGCGACGGAAATGGCGCCGCGGGCATCGAGTATGTTGAACGCATGATTGCATTTGAGAATGTAATCATGCGCGGGGACGAGCAGACCCTGTGCGAGGCAGGCTTCGGCTTCAGCAGAGAAGAGGTCGAACATTTGGCGGGCACGCTCGACATCCGCAATCTCATAATAATATTTGGAGTGCTCGAACTCCTCCTGACGGCGAATCTCGCCATAGGTGACGCCTGCGCCGTATTCTTCGTTCCAGATGGCTTTGGCGTTGTTGAGCGCAATGAGGATGCGTTCGAGCCCGTAGGTGATCTCGACCGAGACGGGGTCGAGCGCCACGCCGCCCATCTGCTGGAAGTAGGTGAACTGCGTGATCTCCTGCCCGTCGAGCCAAACCTCCCAACCGAGCCCCCACGCGGAGATGGCGGGCTGTTCCCAGTTATCCTCCACGAAGCGGATGTCGTGCTGGCGCGGATCGATGCCGAGGGCCTTGAGCGACTCGAGGTAGAGTTCCTGCGGGTTGCCAGGGTCGGGCTTGAGGATGACCTGATACTGGGTGTGCAGTTGGAAGCGGTTGGGGTTCTCGCCGTAACGCCCGTCATCTGGGCGGACAGACGGCTCGACGTATGCCACGTTCCACGGCTCGGGTCCGAGCACGCGCAGGAAGGTGGCAGGATTCATCGTCCCTGCGCCCACCTGGGTGTAGTAGGGCTGTGTGATCAGGCATCTGTGCGATGCCCAGAAATCTTGTAGTTTGAGGATGATTTCTTGGAAGGAGGAGGGTTTCGTCATTTACGATTTCCGATTTTGGGTTGATGATTTTGGATTGATGATTGCGGGGGGATTATACCGTGAGAGTATGCGTCCCACAGGGGGATGATATCGCACCTGAGCTAAGTGGATGAAACTACTCGATAAGATTTTTCTCATCAAGAGGAAAATCTAGTCTGTAAAGTACGACGCATTAATTGCAACGATTAATGCGTCGTTGGAGTTGATTCTACTTCGAGGGGGCAATTATCCACACCTTTGCATCACTGGCAAGCAGAAACTAAACAATAGACCTCTTGCATAAGTAAATTAGAGAGTGGTTTTAAGTTCCATATTGTAGATTGCAGCAATCAAATTAAATCGGAGACCAAAGCGTTTACGACGGTTGCGATAGCGTTCACTCAAAATTCGAAAGATTTTCAACCTGCGAATAATATTTTCAATCAGGATACGTTTTCGTGACAACTTACAATTGCTGGCTTTCTGTTCCTGACTCAACGGATGAAATTTGCTTTTCTTGACAGGTGTTTGACTATTTGGATGAAGTGCTAACAATCCTTGATAACCAGAATCAGCTAAAAGACAGGTCTCTGGTGAAATAAGGTAATGGCTGTTTTTGAGTAATTGAAAATCATGTGTGCTGCCGATGCAAAAGTCGGTCACAAGGATTTTTTCTGTGTTTAGGTCTGCTAATAACTGTGCTTTCTGTGTGTGACGCTTCTTTTTGCCACTGTAATGCCTGCGTTGCCTTTTTTGGGGCGCTCAACTGGCTGTTCGGTGGCGTCTACCAACACAACTTCAATCACTGTGTCGCTGGGTTGCAGGGCTTTTTTACCAGGCAAATGAAATTGCTTCGACTTGATCAGCACATTTTCTACCTTTTTGACCGTGCGACAATACTGTCGCTTCGCTAACACCATAGGCCAGGCCAATATGAAACTCTGTTCGATATTCGCGCCAATACATCAAAGTCAGCAACAATAGGTCTGCTCGACTTAATTTCGTCGGCCTGCCAAAGTCTCGTAATCCTGCCGTAACGACTTCCAACATCTTTTCAAAGGTACTGCGCTGGACACCAGTTGATCGCTTGAAATCTTCATCTTTTAGGGCTTGAACTGTTTCATATCTCATCTGCCCATTATGGCACATTTCTCACTTATGCAAGAGGTCTAATAAAAAAAATAAAAAACGCTGAGGCTATACAGTATGTTTTTTTATAAAATTACGGATACCAACTCACAAGCAAGTCAAGAGAGATTGGCAATAAAAACCCCAGGATTAGAGTTTACTTAAGTTTGTAGCGAAACCAATAAAAATACACTATACTAAAAACAATAGGGAGTAGCCACCCATCTAAGGGTCGGTTAGTCGTCAATACAGAGCGAACGCTCTCGGCTAACCGTATGCGTACATTTTACACTATTGGCGAGACTATCACGATTAAGACCGTGGAGTCTCGCTTTTTGTTTTCCACGGTCAAATTTTCAACAGGAGAATAAATAATGTTTGAAGGAACAATTTGGTTGTGGATAGGTTTCAATGTATTTGTGCTGGCAATGCTCGCGTTGGATTTGGGGGTTTTCCACCGAAAAGCCCATGTCATTTCAATTAAAGAGGCGACAATTTGGAGTGTAGTATGGATAAGCATGGCGTTGCTCTTCAATCTCGGGCTGTATTTCTTCTGGGATAAGATTTCCCCCGCGAGTGCTTATTCCAATAGTGAAGCGGCGCTTGCCTTTTTTACAGGGTATCTCCTTGAAAAATCATTAAGCGTTGACAATATCTTTGTCTTCGTATTGATTTTCACGTTCTTTGCAGTCCCCTCTATATATCAGCACCGAGTTTTGTTTTGGGGCATTATTGGCGCATTAATCATGCGCGCAACCCTGATAGCTGTAGGCGCTGTGCTCTTAAAAGAATTTCACTGGATTATCTATCTCTTCGGAGGGTTTTTGATCTTTACAGGTATCAGGATGGCTCTTCATCGCAACGAAGAAATGCATCCTGAGAAAAATCCACTGGTAAAACTCCTGCGAAGCATCATACCCGTAACAGAAAACTATGATGGCGATAAATTCTTTATTCGCCGAGCTGGGAAACTTATGGCAACCCCGCTTTTCCTTGTCTTGTTATTAGTTGAAAGCACCGATCTAATCTTCGCGGTCGATTCGATCCCAGCCATTTTCGCAGTGACAAATGACACATTTATCATCTATACATCGAACGTGTTTGCCATTCTCGGTCTACGCTCGCTGTATTTTCTATTGGCAGGGGTGGTGGATAAATTCTACTACCTGAAACTTGGGTTGTCAGTGGTGTTGGTCTTTGTCGGAATAAAAATGATGATGGTGGATATTTACAAAATCCCAGTTGGCTTGTCACTCGGCGCAATCTTCATTATCATTGCGATTTCAATCGCGGCTTCGTTATGGAGAGCGAAACGTCTTATTAAGTAAGAGACAACAAGTTAAATATCCAAATCAGATCATCTTCATTAACATAAATAATGCTTCGTCTTGACTTTTGACGGAGCATTATTTATGTTAAACATTACGGAGGTTCTCCTGCGGGGGCATACACCAGTTGGCCTAAGTTAGGCGAGTATAGAGTGCGCGCACAGCCTTGCGGATTTCCAATTCCCAATCTGGCAGGTTGCGACCAACGGGAGTGTCGAAACCCTGCCAAATAAAACTTAGGACAGGTCAACAACGTGATTTTTTAGCCATTCAGTAAAAGTATTTCGGTCAATTTTCCCAGAAGCAACACCAAGAATAAGATCAACTTGTTCATCCACGTTTGCGGATATTTCAGAACCGTTAAACATGAGAAAAGATTCCATTGCGGCATGACCTGCACGTTTGTTACCGTCAATAAATGGATGATTTTGAATCAAGGAAAATCCAAGAGCCGAGGCTTTTTCCAAAATTGTTGGGTAGAGTTCTTCGTCATTAAAGGTCATGCGCGGCTGGGCAACTGCCGATTCTAATGCGCCGAGGTCACGAATTCCAACTCCGCCGCCTGATTGTTTCATCACTTGGCTGTAAATTTCCAATACTTCTCCCACCGTTAAATAGCGCATTTATGCCAGCCGTTTGTATAAATCCGCGTTTTTGGTCAAAACCCGTTCCACAATTTTTTGAAAGTCATCCAGCGGGCGGGTCAATAACTCTTCAAGGCTGGCGCGCACTAAGTCTTCGGGCGCAACACGGAAACGTTCGGCAATCTCTTGCAGTTTCTTTACTCGCTCATCAGGTAATGTAATCGTAAATGTAGTCATAAGTTTCCTACTTTCTCTTGTGAGCAAATTATACTCTTGCGCACAGCCTTGCGAATTTCCAATTCCCAATATTGTTTTGGAAGAAGTTTGGCTTTGTCGAGCCACGCGTCCACACCGTCTTGTAAAGTACCTACCGCACATGGAAATTTTTTTTCATACCTGAAAATCTGGTATCCTTATTGTAAGTAACGTGAATAATGTTTAAGCAACGAGTAAAGGCAATCCAGAAGGAATAATGCCCAAGGAAGGTTTCTTGGGCTGGTGACAATAGGCGATCAAGCCAGCAATAATGTTGATGAAGGCTTTGATCGGACTGCGATGACGAGTATGCTCAATTTGAG
>CAIWRB010000404.1 GCA_903914955.1 uncultured Chloroflexota bacterium
GGTCAACCTGTATCCCACATGCAAACCCTTGAAGCCCAATCTGTAAATTCTCAGCCTGTTCTCCAAGCATTTGCCTCAAATGGACACGCCAAATATGCGCAATTACCTTTGGTTGTCTGATTACCTTATAACTTAAATGAAACGCACCCAAATGATTATTCCCAATGGTAGCATATTTCCATTTCTCGTGTAGAATCGAAAAAAAGCAAACAGAGGAGTCTTCCATGACGTACACATCGATCCTTACAGAAATTCGCGGGCGCATTGGCATTGTCACGCTGAACCGTCCACAGGCAATGAATGCGTTTAATACCGCCATGTTGACAGAATTATTCGACGCGCTCGATGTCTATGATAATGATGAAAGAGTTGGAGCGATCATCGTTACCGGCAATGAAAAAGCTTTCGCCGCCGGAGCCGACATTAAGGAAATGGCTGAAGCGACTCCATTTGACATGATTGGTCAGGGGCGTGTTGAAAAATGGGATCGCATTCGTACCATAAAAAAAGTTGTAATTGCCGCTGTTTCAGGCTGGGCTTTGGGCGGCGGTTGTGAATTCGCAATTTCATGTGACATGATCGTTGCTTCTGAAACAGCCAAGTTCGGTCAACCTGAAATTACGATCGGCGTGATCCCCGGCGCGGGCGGCACGCAACGTCTTGCGCGTCTGCTAGGAAAAAACCTCGCAATGGAAATGGTCATTAACAACCGTACGTTGACTGCCCCTGAAGCTCTCCAATTCGGATTGGTGAATCGAGTTGTGCCTGTGGATGGATACCTCACTGCAGCAGTTGCCTTCGCTGAAGAGATCGACGCGCGCGCGCCGCTGGCTGTTCGCATGGCAAAAGATTCGGTCAACGCCGCGTTTGAAACGACACTCGCCGAAGGCTTGAAAGCCGAGAAGAGAAATTTCTATACACTTTTTTCCACAGAAGATCAAAAAGAAGGAATGAAAGCCTTTATTGAAAAGCGCAAACCAAATTGGAAGGGAAGATAAAATTGTCCGCTTCACTTCTTGATTTGAAAACTGGTCTTTCCAAACTAGGACTGACCAAACACCTCGTCATTGCGCACGCATCGCTGAAAGCATTCGGTCACATCGAGGGCGGCGCGCCGACGATGCTCAACGCGTTATTGGATTCTGTGCGCGGTATCATCATGCCGACCTTTACTTATAGAGCCATGCTTAACCCGGATGTGGGTCCGCCGCGAAATGGAATTAACTATGGAAGCGAAAATGACCTGAATAAAATGGCGGAGGCTTTTCATCCCGACATGCCCGCGGACAAAATGATGGGCATATTACCAGAGATCCTTCGCAAACATCCAAAAGCGAAACGTTCTTCACATCCGATCCAATCTTTTGCCGGCATTCGCGCAGATGCGATCATTAATAGCCAGAGAATTTATGATCCGCTTGCGCTGATCGGGACGCTGGCAGATCAGGATGGATGGGTGCTTTTGCTCGGTGTGGATCAGACCGTTAACACGAGTATTCATTACGCCGAGAAACTTGCAGGGCGATTGCAATTCATCCGCTGGGCGTTGGTGCAGGATCGCGTGCTGGAATGTCCCGGCTTTCCCGGCGATTCGGATGGTTTCAATGCCATCGCACCGTTTGTAGAAAAATACACGCGCCGCGTGGAAATTGGAAATGCGCCTGTGCAGGCCATTCATCTAAAAAGTTTGATAAAAGTCGTGACAGATCAAATTAAAGAAAACCCGTTCGCATTACTCTGCCAAAGACAGGATTGCGAACGGTGTACTGCAGTCAGGTGGTCGTGAAAATTAGCCGCAGAGGCAATGAGTTTTAGTTATTGCGTCCCACGACTCAGCAACAGTAATTTATTCTGAAAGATCAACAGCTTCGCCACCATACGTACCAGTGACGTGGAGTGCGCCATCGCTGTTGCGCGTATAAGTCAGCAAGGCGTTTTTCATGCCAGTGACGGCCACTTCGAGGGTGAAGGAGCCTTCGTCGGAGTTGTTGAATCCACTGCCAGTGAGGGCAAAACCATTTGTAAAGGAGCAGTTATCCAGAATGAGAGAAACGCCTGTATCTGTTGCTACGAAAGATAACGTGCCGCCAAATGTGCATCCGACCGATGTAGGTGTTGACACATCCCAGTAATAATATTCGGGCATATAATAAATTTCATCATCCACAGAACGTAATGCCTCAAGCGGATTCGCAAATTCATTCGCATTGAGCGGCGCGAGCGCCACGAATTCTGTTATCACAGTGCCTTCGCAGGTTGTCTCGCGGTTTGCGGGCAGCTCATCCTTTACCAAAAAATTTGTAACCAGATCATCAATACAAGGAATGCCGCGCCCGAATATCACATGCGGACCACCATCCTGCGTGACAAGATACCCATCAGACAGGCGGCTGAAAACATCCTGTCCGTTGGAGACCGGTGTGGCAGGGTCGGCAAGCGCGCCAAGGACAAGCGTGGGAATTCCATCGGCGGTTAATGGCGCGGGACGTGTATTATCTTGACGGGCATTGGGCCAAAACACGCACGGAAAATCACCATAGAAGATCGTCGAGAAGTACGGGACGGCGGCATCAATACCATCGCCGGCGCGCAGGAAGGCAGCGGCGCGTTCATCGGGTGTGCCGTTAAAGAAACCGTAATCCTGGCATTCCACGCCATAATATTCTGCATCAGAAAAAGTCGGGTCTGGAATGGCGGCCAATGTTTCGGGATCCAATACGAGCGAGTCGTAAAGGATGCGCGCTAGTGGCGCAAGATCTTTATTGCGGGAATATGCCTGCAGTGCGCGCAGAAAGAGCATACGGGATGACTGTGAATACATATAGCTTGTCGCGCCATTTTCCAAGTCTGCGAAGCTGAACGTGCGCTGGGCAATTCCGCCTGATGGCAAAGGGAAATCAAAAGGCTGCGGCGCCTGCTTAAGACGCTGTGCCAATTTATCATAAGCCGCAACCGCATCGCCACCACCCATCGACTCTGCGCAGAATTCATCCTCATTACAGGCTTCGAGTGTGAGTTGTAAAACGTCACTGAAGGCATGAGTTTGTTTTACATAATATTGTTCGCTTGAAAGAGTCAAATCCACAGTGCCGTCCAAAATAAGGCTGGCCAAATGATCTGGATGCGCGGCGGCGTAGGTCTGGGAATATTGCGTGCCATAACTTTCACCATACAACCAGATTTTTTCATCGCCCATGGCTTGCCTGAAGGCCTCAAGATCTTCCACGGCTTGATCTGTACCAAGATAAGGAAGAATTTCAGGGTTGCCCATTTCAGTCACGCAGTCATTTGAAAACGTGCGCGCAGATTTCACCATCGCAGATTCTTCTTGCGGAGTGCTGGCGCCCCAGTCTCCGCTATAGAATGCGGCTGCGGCATTCGTGCATTGCAATCCACCAGATTGGCCGACACCGCGTTGATCGAAGAAGACAATGTCAAAATGCTCGGGGATGGATGGATCGAAGTATGTAGTGTAATCATCCGCGCTAGTGATGCCGGCCGAGCCTGGCCCGCCCGTGGCAGTCACGAACATGCCTTTGCGTTCGCCCGTCGCAGGCAAGATTGCAAATACCACATCCATTGTGCGCGAATCATTTGGATCAAAATGATTCAGTGGGACGGTAAGTGTGACACATGTAAAGTCGCTATCTGGACAAGGAACCCCGCCGAGACCATCCAAGCCGTGAGTTGGTTCTGCGGTTGGAGTTTCCGTTACGCTGACTGATGATTCCGTCGGCGCGAATGTTGCAGCAGGCGTCGGCGCGAATGAAGCGCAAGCCTGACCAAGAAAACATAAGACTAAAAACCCGATCAGAGAATTCTTCATTTATATACCTTTTTCCTTTAACCAATTTAATATTCGTTTGGAAACTGATCTCCAATTTAATTCCAGCATCATATCATGTGCCATATTTGGGAATATCTCCGCGTTGATGCCATATGCCCGCGCTGTAGCATGGACTTGCTCCGGCGAGATGGCATTGTCAAATTCAGCGCCTAGGATGAGCAATGGAGTTTTTACCTTTTTCGGATTCGCAAGGTTTAATCCCAACAAATCCATAAACATGCGGAATGATTCATCGTTTAATTTTGCATAATATTTGGATACTTGTTCTTCGGGCATATCTTTTGAGAACAACGCCCAGCGTGCCGCTTCAGGTGTTTCCACAACTGGATATAAACGTAGCTGACCAATTACCTTCAGCAGGGTGAGCGGACGTTGCCCGGCCATACGAAAAAATGTCGGCCACAATCCATAATGCGGATTGGATGCCAGCAAAACTGCGGCGGGCGCATTATGTGTTTCCAAATATTTCTGTGTGAGAAACCCGCCCATGGAGTGACCAATGATCACTGGCGCTGTTTCAAATTGACTCGCAACCTGATCCACATCACTGACATAATTTGCAATGGTGTTTCCGCTAATCTTCCCATCACTGCCCGCATGTCCGCGCAGGCTTAATGCAGTGGCGTGATAACCATACTCGGCAAAATACGGAAGGAAGTACTCGTCCCAGCACCACGCACCATGCCACATGCCATGGACGAAGAGCAGGGGAGTCTTGTGCGTTTGAGTTTGCGGCACGCGGGTGATGGTTTCGAGTCTCATTGAACACCTCCTTGGGGATAAGAGTTCATTGTAACGCCGGGCAAGTAAAAAAAATGCAAATCGAATCTGATTTTGCCTTTAGAGGCTTACCATGCGAAACCAATTTGTATTCGGGAATGGACACTATAAA
>CAIWRB010000405.1 GCA_903914955.1 uncultured Chloroflexota bacterium
ATTTTTCAAGAAAAGAAATGATTAAATTATCAAGTGGTATAAATTTACGCTATTTACTTGGAGTATTAAACTCAAAATATGCTTCAGTACTACTCACAAACCTGCGCGCCGGCGACTATCACATTTATCCTGTGCATATAAGAAATATTCCAATTCCTAATGTTCCTAAAAATCAGCAGAAACCTCTTGTAATCCTTGTTGACCAAATACTCTCTTCAAAGAAATCCGACCTCCAAGCAAATACTTCTGCGTTGGAATCAAAAATTGACAAACTGGTTTAGGGGATTCAAAAATAATAATTCCAATTCTTTGAAAAGAATACCTTTGCTGGGAAAAATATTTATATCCCTTAAAGATGGAAATAGAACTTAAAAAGGCATTTGAGACATTTCTTCCAATTTTTGAATTTGGCCTGCAAAAAATGACAGGTTGTGAAAGGAGGGTTTATTTGGCAGAGCTTGCTAAATGCTTGGGGTATGGCGGCATGAAGCTAGTAAGCGAAAATTTTTCCGTTGATTTTAAAACTTTACAAAAAGGGATGGAAGAACTGGAAAGCGGCAATTACATTGTTGATGCTTTTAGCGAACGTGGCCGTAAAAGCATAGAAACACGTCTGCCAAATATTTTGGTTGATATAAAGGGCATAGTGGATTCCGAAAGCCAAACCGATCCCAGGTTCGAGGACAACCGTCTTTTTACTAGGCTGACACCGGAAAGCATAAAAACAGAATTGCACAACAAAGGGTATTTATTGGAAGACCTCCCTACAAACCAGACTATCTATAATAAAGTCAATGAGTTAGGGTACAGTTTCTCAACGATACAAAAAACCAAGCCGATAAAGAGAATAGCACAAACAGATGCTATTTTTAAAAAAAATAAGGCAAGTCAATGAAGAAGCCGATAATAGGGCAGATGTTTTACGGTTATCGCTCGATGCGAAAAACAAAGTAAAAATAGGGCAATTTTCACGAGGGGGCAAGTCGTACGCAAAGATAAAAGCTTTAGACCATGATTTTGGGAATGAATTTACCACACCCCAAGGGCTTTTTATCCCAAAATTAGACGAAGTACAGATTTATTTTACGAATTCATCCGTAACCGCGAATTTCATAGTTGATATACTGATCCAGTTTTGGGCCAACAACCAATATCGGTTCCCAAATGTAAAAAAGATAGTGCTGAACCAAGACAACGGGCCAGAATGCAAAAGCACACGGACCCAATTTATCAAAAGGATATGTGAGTTTGCAGGGAAATTCGATATAATTGTTTACCTGGCTTATTATCCGCCCTATCATAGCAAGTACAATCCAATAGAAAGGGTGTGGGGCGTTTTGGAGCAGCATTGGAACGGTGGGGTTTTGGATTCTGTGGATGCTGTATTGAAATATGCACAAAGCATGAAATGGAAAGGCAAGTATCCAGAAATCCACCTAAATGTCAATAAATATAAAACAGGAATACGCTTGGATAAACAAACTATGGGTGCGTATGAGAAAATTATTGAGAGGGACAAAGAGCTTGGGAATTGGTTTGTTGAGATCAAACCCGAAAAATGCAAAAAGTTAATCATGCCAACTTTGTGGTAGAATTGGAATTATTAATTTTAAATCCCCTTACAAGCTCTACGGGCTTACTTATGCAGAAGTAAAGGTAATTGATCCCGAGTTTTGGTTAACTGAGGCGGAGTATGAATGTCTTAACCTGGATTGAAATGGATTCAACAATTCAGGGTTTCACTCAAAGTGAAGCCCTGAATTGAGTGAGAAGAAGCCGTTAGATTCAGGGTTTCACTCAAAGTGAAGCCCTGAATTGAGTGAGAAGAAGCCGTTTAATTCAGGGTTTCACTCAAAGCGAAGCCCTGAATTGAGAAGAATTGAATTGACCAAAGCCCAATTCCATTGCTCTTGCTTTATTGATAAGTTTTCCCGGCCCCGCACCCATCCAATCAGGATATGATGAGAATTCCCAATCTTCAGGCTTCCCTACCAAATGTGCCTTAACTGGGTTGTTGTGGATATAATCGAAACAAGCTTTGGGATATTGGTCTTCGTGTACCAACATATTCATAAATGTTGCACCATAAAGTGTAAACCAATTTGATGCAATTCCATTGATTTTGTTAAGGCAGATAGATTTTGTCTTTTTTCGGAATATGGAACCTGTGCGTTTTTCCTGGTTGTTTACTGCCCTTGTATATGAACGTAAC
>CAIWRB010000406.1 GCA_903914955.1 uncultured Chloroflexota bacterium
AGAGAGTACTTCCAGTTGCCCTCCATCAGCATGCAGATGAAATAAGATGATAGGATAAGGAGCCTCTTTTATAATTTGTCCGCTAATTTTCAAAATATCTGCTTCATTATTAGCGTTTGCGAGCAGCCGGCTTGATCGATAGAGTCGCTCAATTTCCTCAAAATTTACCTGACTGGTCTCAACCAATCCCTTGGTTTGTATCGCTGCTGCGATCTGGCTTGCCAGCGTTTGAAGCATGACCAAGGTTTCAGCGCTATTAAATGTGCCCGCAGTGGTACTTTGCACATCCAGGATGCCAAAAACTAAATTACCAATGGAAATTGGAACACTTGCTTCTGAACGGGTTTCTGGGAGTAGTTCATTTTTTAAGTGAAGAGGGTCATCCAAAACATCAGAGGCGATGCGCGGCTTATTGTTTGCACTGACCCACCCAAGGATGGTTGCTGATCCAACCTCCAGGCTGTATTTCTTATCTGACAAGCCTTTTGCGGCTGATCCATAACCCGTTTTAAACTCAAGATATTTACCGCTTCTATCCACCAAGAAAATACTCGCTTGATAAAACTCGAACTGTTGAACAAGAAGTTCGACCGTCTTGTTGAGCATTTCGTCTAGGTTGGAAATTGTGGTTATGCTTTGTGCTACTTCTGCGGCGGTGCGGATTTGTCGGGTGCGTTCGTCAACTTTTTGTTCAAGGGAACGGTAGGCTCCACTAAGTTCGTCAGCCATATCGTTGAAGGAACTCGCAAGGAAACCTACTTCATCATTGCTCAATACTTCCGCCCGTCGGCTCCAATCTCCTTCGGCAAATCCGCGCGTTATATCAGACAGTGAACGTAATGGTTTAATAATTCGATTGATGCCAAAGATTAATACCAGACCGGTGGCAATTAAAGTGCCTAATACCAGAAAAAAAGTAAAAGGAGCGAGGCTCGATATCTTTCCGTAAATATCAATTGCTTTTACTTCCAACGCAACACCGGTTTGCATTCTTGGGAACCAGATTAATTGTGCCAGAGCATCTTCGCCGTCTGGGTCTTGGATTTCCAATGCGTCCGGTGTTAATTTTCCTGTGCGTATTAGATCTGAGAGTTTTGACGCAAGCTCAATTTGCGATGCTGAAGAGGCCGGTGCGAGCTCGAATTTTCCAGAACTTATATTGTTGTAAATAAATTGATTGTTTGGAAGAATAAAATATATACTAGCCAGTGTTGAAATGCCGTTCAGTGGTTGAATAAGTCTTTGTAAATTTTCTTTTTCAGCGATGCCTACAATTGAACCGAGTGAGGAACCACGCGCAGTTTTGTATTCCGCTATAGTAATAAGAATAAATTGATCTTTGTAAATAGGCGCAAGCCCACTGGCAGCAATAGATTGAGCCCCTTGCGATCCTTGATTAAAAATGGATGGATCGATTTTTATACCTTGCCAATCGGTATTACTGGCAATTTTAATATTTCCATTTGTATCAACGAGAAAGAACTGGTCAAATATCGGAGAGTCTTGTTGTGCATTAAGGGTTTGAAAAGCTTTAATAAAATTACCGCGTATTTCGCCAAACTGAGCGCTTTGCGGGTTGGCGTGTAAAGCGAGCTCGATAAGAATTTTGAAATTGCTGTCTGTAATTTGAAATTTAAGCAGTGCTTCCTTATTTTTTATTTCTTGATCGATGATTTTGAGTTGATTGGTCAGCAGGTTTTGCGATTGGGTAATCGCCTGCTCGGTTAAAAGCGCGCGAGCGCGAAAGTACGCAACCCCAGCCATTAAAGCAAGAGGAATAAATGTAAAGATGAGCAGTGTTCTTACAAGCGTACTTGTCAGGCTGCCCTTAAATCTTTTTTGTTGGGTGTTATGTACGGGCATCGTTGTCATTGGGTGATTAACTATATTCCCAAATCGGCTCTCCACTTAGGATGCGCCGTATCTGGTCTGGGAAACGGTCTGGGTCGAGGGGCTTGCCTAAGAATCCGTCAAAGCCTGAATCTTTTGCCTTCTTCATTTGTTCCGGACTGGCCTCGGCTGTTACGGCAATGATCAGTACTGTTTTAAATCGTTCAGAAGCGCGGATTTTTTTCAACGCCCCGTATCCATCCTCATATGGAAGACGAATATCCATTAATATAAGATCTAGGCGCGGAAGTGTATCCGCATATTCAACAACTTCGTATCCTGAGGTTTTCCATTCACAATGGATGCCCAGGTAACCAAGCATGCGGGCTATCAGAACAAAATTGGAAACATTATCCTCTACTACCAATACTGCCGTGTCATTCGGAATGTTTGGTTTACGAATCGGTTGAGTATCAGCAACGGAAGGTGTTTGATCAGACATTGGTACTCCTTGAAATAAATCTCTCGATCTGCTGGCCAATTGCATCAATATCGATTGGTTTTTGAATGTAGCCGTCGCATCCTGCTTCCAATGATTTTTCACGGTCGCCTCGCATCACGTTTGCCGTTACCGCGAGAATTGGGATTTTGGAGTAATTTTGCATCCCCTTGATCTTTGCGGTTAATGTGTAACCGTCCATATCCGGCATGTTAATATCCATTAAAATTAGATCAAAAGACCCGCTCTCTAGTTTTTCAATTGCTTGCATTGCATTAATCGCATCAACAACAGAATAGCCTTCTGCACC
>CAIWRB010000407.1 GCA_903914955.1 uncultured Chloroflexota bacterium
AATTCCGGAAGGTGATATATTCCGTTGCTGTTTTTGAACCCGGAGTATTGCTAATTGCATTTGAAGATCATCCTCGTACTTTTTCAGACATTCTTCAAGTTCTGTCGATGTAAGCATATCAGCCCAGGCAAGTTGGATCAGGAAAGAGTTTTTTGATTCGGGCAATTCAGGTGGCGAGAGCATCCACTTCCGAAGTTCAACCAATCCTTTTTCCGTAATGCTATATATTTTCCTCGTTGGGCTGCCATCGTTTGATTGTGTTTCGTAGCTGACCCAGGCTTGCTTATGTAGTTTGACCAGAGACGTATAAATCTGGTTATTGTTCCCTGACCAATTAAGTGCCGCAGAACCTTCGAACATCTTCTTGATGTCATAACCCGAGAGGGGGTTGAGACTCAGTAGTCCGAGAATTGCATGTTCAATTGACATGGTGAGTTTACCTTTTTTAGATTATTAATAACATATGTTATTAATAATCTATCATTGTTGTTTGCGCAACTGTACTTTCCCAAATGGGGTTGAAAAAAAGCCTCTTGATTTTCCACTTTTTTTCTTTTCAAATTTATCGATATTAAATCCCGATCCTATTTCACGTGCCACCTATCTCCGCAGGAACAGTGTGCTTCTACTATCCAGGATGGATTTTAGTCCTTAAGCGCTATAGGCCATTTTGGATGGATAATAGAATCTTCATCGACGATCAATCTGTATAGACCGGGAGCCTTTTCTGCGCCGAGGGCAAAGGCTACGTGTCTTTGTGGATCGAGATCCACCAACAAGGTGTGTTGTCTGGTCAAAGCCAGACCATGTGCAAGAGTCGCAACGGAAGTAGTTTTTCCTACACCACCTTTTTGGTTGGCAATCGTATTAATTTTCACGATTGTGTCCTTGATCAATAGATATGGGTAATAATAGAAAAGGGAGTCAGTAAACCTGTAAAGGTCTACTGCCGCCCAAGCACAAGCGATACCCATTCCTCTGAACTGAGCCCCACCTACTACTGCAATTTAACTGCGAATACTGTTAGAACATTTAGGAATCAAAAGCCCCCTGGAAAGGGGGTTTTTGATTTGCGTACCGCTCTATATGGTGGGCCCGGCTGGAGTCGAACCAGCGACCAAGAGATTATGAGTCCCCTGCGCTAACCACTGCGCCACGGGCCCTTGAAAGAAAAAAGGTGGCAGGTTGAAAGTCTTGCAACCATCAACTTGCAACCTTTCCTAATCCAGAGCGGGCAACGGGAATCGAACCCGTCTAAGTAGCTTGGAAGGCTACCGCACTACCACTATGCTATGCCCGCGCGGGGTTTATTCTACCGTGAGGAGCTGTGCTGGTCAAGTTAACTTACGGTCCATTCCAGCCAATATTGTCAATATTCAGTCATTGAATATTGACAAATCAGAAAATAATGATACACTAAGTCAATAATACCTATTGAGTTAGTGTGCTTTGGAAAAATTCAACCGCCAAACCCAGCAGGTTCGGCCTCAGGGAACACTATACTGGTTTTCCTTGCCAGACACCACTTGGCATACAATTCTGTGAGCTCAGTATTTGGTGATGGTGTCATCTCAGCAACACGATCAGCA
>CAIWRB010000408.1 GCA_903914955.1 uncultured Chloroflexota bacterium
CAAATTGTCGCGGGATTCGTATCTCAAAGAACGCGGCATCACACTGCTGGGCGGTGGTCTGGATGAATCGCCACAGGCTTATAAACCGATCGAAAAGGTAATTGCCGCCCAGCAGGAGCTTGTGGATGTGATCGGAAAATTCAGCCCACGCATCGTGCGCATGGCGGATGATGCCGGAGATATTTAAAAAACCGGGTGCTTTACAGCACCCGGTTGGTTTGGAAAGCAGGTAGCTAATCGCCGCTATCCAGGATCAAATAGCAGCCACAAAAGCACATTGCCCAGACCATTTGGAATAGAATATTTCAAGCATGCTATTGTTGTGCCAGGCTTAAAGTTTTGCCGAAATAGCCACCCACTGTAGCCCGAAAGCTGGGAAATCAGTACGGGAAGCATGCAACCGAATGGCTGATTGCGAGGCAATTTAATGAGCGAATCGCGCAAAAGTGATATTATCAGGCTGGAATGGGAAGTCAATCCCAAATAATAACAAATGAAGCGTCCACCAGATTACCTCATACAAATCATCATCCTGATCGTGACAGCAGCAGCAGCCATCACCATCACTGTCATCGCGTTGGTTACAGTTAAGCCAGAAGATCGGTTTAAAACACCTGTACTTGTCACCTACTCGCCAGCAGCCCAACCAGCGCGCTCAACAACGCCCAACCAGCCGATCATCCCTTACATCAGCCGCACACCCGCAATAAACATGGTTACCCTTGTGCCCAGAACAGCCATACCGACCAGGTTTTCCACATCTTTGCCGGATAACACCATGGTCCCGCCACTGCAAAGAACCAACATACCCATTTTCGTCGCAACTTCCCGGTATTCAACCCAGCTGGCTATGTTGACTGAATATGTAAAGGCTACCCAAATTTCGGCCGAACAAACCAAAATGGCGGGCGCCCCATGCCAATGCTTTGCCGATCTGTATGATTGCTCCACTTTCTATACGCACACTGCCGCTCAACTTTGCATGAACTATTGCATCAGGCTGGGCTTCGGTGATATTCATAAATTGGACGATGACAAAGATGGTTTTGCTTGCGAAAGCAGGTAAAAATATCCTAACCAGAACGCCAAAGGTGCGAGATGTAAGCTTCAAGCCCAGGCTCGTGGCTACCTTATCAACACATACGAAATAGGTATCGATAAGGTAGCCACGAGCGTTTCGATTTCAATATCTGCAGCACGGTAAAAAAGATATTCTTTCTGATCCGAAGCCGGGTATTCAAAAAGACTTGCATGTTAACCCTTCCGCTAGTACCGTAATCGAGCAAAACCAAACCAGGCTTGATCACTATTCATGATTTAGATGAAGTGCCTCGACGCAGCCTAGCTACATTTTTCTGGAGGCTGCGCTTGGACACAAAATAATTTTGGCTCTCATCAGATTAGTGAGAGACAATCAATCAGCGCTATTCCGGAGCATCAACTTTAACCCTGCATGCCGCACCACACGAGTTTATAGCAGCACTTTTCCGCAATATTTTCCGAAGAAACTGCGTGTCATTCGTCCTTTCGGACTTATTCGTGATAAAAACACCCACAAAAATCCCTGCAATACCTGCGCTTGTTACGCACAAACCACAGGCAGTGCAGAATAAATATTTTTTCCCTACGAATCTGGGGAGAACCATAATTTTCAACTTTAGGCAATACAAGATGTTTGCAATTTTGGATAATTAGGAGTATCATTTTCTTAGAAACTTTTATTTGTACCAGATTTACCTTTTTTAGCGCTTATCTTATTCATATCAGGAAACCATGAACTCCTCTATAATACGCTATTGTCCAGTCTGTAAATTTGAGAATGCCATTGACGCGACCTTCTGTGTAAACTGTCAGGCTACTCTTATTAATATTTATTCATCCCAGATTTCGACCAAACAACTAACCGAAAACGGTGGCCCGCCCTCACCAGACGAATTGGATACCCTTAAAAAATCGTTGATCCCTGCAAAAGGGTTGACGATTTACGTTATTAATACCGGCGAGATCATTATCGTGGGGGAAAAACAAAAAGAGTTTATTCTGGGGCGCAAAACTGCGGAAACCGATGAACCGATCATCAATATTGGCTCATCGGATGTGTTTGTCTCACGCAGACACGCTAAAATCAATAAAACCGCGGATGGCTATTCCATCCTGGATGTAGGCAGCTCGAACG
>CAIWRB010000409.1 GCA_903914955.1 uncultured Chloroflexota bacterium
CAAAGTAAATCACCGATTAACCATTGAAATTACTCGTGTCTTTGTCTGTTACTTTGCATAATAACTTTCTTTACATAAGGTGGCTTATGCAAAGCTTTGCATAAGCCACCTTGCGGCGTACCCGTTTCAGGATGAAGTGTCTTTCCGTCCGTATCCAACACACCCGCTTTCAACCACTTTCCAATCAGCCACAGCAACGCTTTATCATCCACTCGCTCAGCCAGCATTTTGAGCAACTCGTCATGGTTAAGGTTATCAAAGAAACCCTTGATGTCCGCTTCCACAACAAAGTTATATCTTCCGAATTGCAGTTTGATGGTTAGATTATCCACCGCGTCTAACGCCCCAAGATTGGGACGATAGCCAAAACTGCAACGCGAAAAGTCTTGCTCATAGATTGCTTCGAGCAGGCGTTTGACAGCTACTTGCAATAACTTATCTTGAGTGGCAGGTATTCCCAACGGACGGGTCTTTCCATTTTCTTTTGGGATGAGAACCCGCCGCACGAGTTTTGCTCGATACCGCTTCCGTTTCAGGTCTTCCACCAATTGGTGGATATTCTCGTCAAGGTTTTGCTCATACTCTTTGGCGGACACCCGATCAACGCCACTTGCGGCGTTCTTGCGAATGAATTGCCAACTGTCTTTGAGCATTTCCTCGTTGAGCATCCCGAATAGGTTGCGAAACCGATACTCTGGTTGTTCGCTTGCCTTCTTCGCTATTGCTTGCAATGAGGTTTGCACACTTACATTTCGTTCCTGCATGTACGACTTGTGTTCTCCTTTGCAAACTGCATACCCTGTTAGCTCCTTCCTCCAAGCCCCGATGTTTCGTGGGGTTGCGAGTACTACGGGCTAATCTGACCCCCGATAGTCTTCAGCTCTCCTACTTGATATTTCGGATTGCCTACCTGTTCTCCGTGTGGTGGACGCTTACCAATGCACACTGATACAGGAACATTTCGGGTCTCCCAAGTTCTTGTGCGTTTCTCTCGACACACGCCACGCTTTTTGTGAACCCCGACAGACCCTCAGAAAACTCACCATGACGTTTCCTTTGTGTTGGCTTCCAGACCGTTAACACTGTCGCCATCTGCACTTGTACGGCTTTCACCGTAGACGCAATAACGGGGCTTTATCAAGACTTCAGGAAGTGCGGACTTCCTTGTGGCTTACGTCGTTCCCTGTGTACGCTTCAATGATGTTGTTCGGACGCTGACGGCAGAATTTTGTGTCCCTGTTTCCAGGTTCATTGAAGTTGCTGTCGTCCCTTCTTCAATGCCGAGATTTTCTCTTACGACGGTATATCTCGAACCTGTATTAGCGTTCTCCTTCATCACTGCAACACTCGGTACGAATGGTTGGTTAGACCTTGTTCGACAGAGACTTGCACTCTGCAAGAAACGCCAAGCTTCGCTTGGCGCACTAACGGTTTGCGTTAGCGGATTGTGGGCGGGCGTGGATAATGCCTGAGAGCAGGAAAAACCCGAAGCCAGAAAAATGCTTGTAAACTGCGCAGACTCCCACAAATCCGCTGCACGCTTTGTTAGGCAACCTACTCGCTTGCCAGAACGATGGCAGATAAAAGACACCACCGCCAACTTGATTAACTTTTACACATAACTTAATTTTTGGCAACATCAACCACGCTAAAAGCAAGACCTACTTTTTGACCTGACTCCTCATTTTTATCACAGACGTAGCCACCAGTTCTTTCAAAACTTTTTTATCCACATCATCTAATTTCTTGATATATAAACAACTGCCTGCGCTGGTTTTATGTTTCCCCAATTTTTCGAGTAAAATTTTTTCTGAGCTAAAACCGCCCATCAGATATAAGGTTAAATTTTGCTTGCGCGGCGAGAAGCCAGTTAACATCCAGTCGCCTTCACGTCCGCTTTTATAAATATAGTGATAACTTCCAAACCCAACAATACTCGCGCCCCACATTTTCGGCTTGGCTTTTGTAATGCCCTCCATCATTTTGGAAATCTCAAAACAATCTTTACGTATCTGTTCATTTTCAATTGAATTGAGAAAGTCTTTCACGCTTGCATTGTTGACTCTTGTTTTTAGTTCAGACATTTTGCCTCCAATAAAAAAATAAGTCATTAAAATCTAGAACGATGTTGCCTTTTCAACATAACGACAAAACGAAACTTGGAAATCAAAGACGATTTTGCTTTTGCTCTTGGTTGCCATCGCGGTAGAACAGTCAGTTGCCTGACAGCCCCCGCACAAATCCCGGCGTGCGGAACTATCGCACCGGGCTTTTCAGAAGTATTCGCATCCGCAAAGGCATTAAGCCAGACCAGGGGCGACGCGCATGACTGCGCGTTTGGGACGTACTACGATACGTGGTTTTGCAATGCCGAACCGTTCCATCAGTTGGTTAAAGCCAACCCAATTGTAACTCTTGCGTTGACTACGCCGATTGAGAAATTTCCACAGCGCCCTGACGGCATAGAGATAGAACGCATTGAGACTAGGTAGGTTGCCATATACACCGAAGTAATTATAGTACCCGCGCAGCTTTGCGTTCAATGCTTCGAACAGTTCTGGAATTCTGCGATGACGGTTTCCTTTGCACCACAGGGAGAGGCGTTTTTGGGATTTTCTGAGGGACTTGCGAGCAGTGCGCTTATCAACATGCGGTTTGCCCTTGCGATCTAAGCCCCATCGAAACTCGAAACCAAGAAAGTCGAAACTGGACGCTTCGCGTCCCAACGCTTTCGCGCTAAAGGGGATGATCTGCGTTTTCTCAGCAGACAATTCCAGCCCGAACTTGCCTAGCCGCTTACCCAAGACTTCGTAAAAGCGACGCGCATCTTCTTCATATTCGAAGGCGCACACGAAGTCATCAGCAAAGCGTATCAGATACGCTTGCCCGTGACAGTGCGGTGTAACCACTTTCTGAAACCACATATCAAGCGCGTAGTGCAGGTAGACGTTCGCCAAAATCGGCGAAATGACACCGCCTTATGTAAAGAAAGTTATTATGCAAAGTAACTGACAAAGACACGAGTAATTTCAATGGTTAATCGGTGATTTACTTTGCATAATATGTGAAGCTATTTCAATTCAGACAACCA
>CAIWRB010000410.1 GCA_903914955.1 uncultured Chloroflexota bacterium
TGTGTGCGAGTGCTAAACCTACAACCAAGCGTAAGATTGCACTCTAATTTTGTAACAATGCCTGCTCCAGGCGCTCGAACTATGACAACCATCAGGAACAAAAATGGTTTCAAGCTCACGATAGAAAACCACCTTTTTGGAGCAATTTTCATCAGCCCAGTGTTTACCTAACTTATGAATGATGTTTTGGTGGAAATACCCCCGACAAAACCTATATACCACCCCCTCAGCCTCTCACTACCGCCAGCAATTCATCTTGGTCCGTATGCAAAAAAATATAAAAGGCAGCCGTATGGAAATTCCTTGAACTTCAAACGAGCTTGCTCAATTTTGTTCTTGCGAAAGCAATATTTACCCGTCGGTATTCATATTCCTGTGGAAATTAAATCAGGCTCGCCTGAAATATTTTCCAGACGAGCCTGATTATTCAAATTATCCACAAACAGGGAAACTAACCGTTACTATTATCGCCGCCATGGCCACCACCGCTATCGTCACTGCCGCCACCGCTGCCACTGTTGTTGCCGCCGCCACTGCCACTGTTGTCGCCACCGCCACTGTGGCTGGAATTACCGTTCGCATTTCCGCTATTGGAATTGCTATCATTTCCATTATTGTCATTGCCATTCTGAGAAGAGTCCGACAATCCTAATTCGCGAACTGAGAATGTTCCATCGGAATTTTGTACAAGGTGAATCTTTACGAGATCTCCAATTTGAATGGATCCTTTGATCTCTCCGCCAGGTTGAAAGTCATAAGTCACGCCGTTAATTGTGACAGATGTGGATGTAATAGCTTCAACTACACCGGATACCTCATTACTGCCATTGGAATTATCGTCATTCCCATTACTGCTGTTGGAGTTGCCGTCATTCCCATTACTGTCGCTGGAATTGTTGCCGTTGACTGAGTTGGAATTATCGTCATTGCTGTTGGCGCTGTTGGAATTGTCATCGCCAATCTGTGGCAGCTGAGACAGATCTACCTGTGAAGGAACCTCTACGCGTGTCACAGTTACTGAACCATCCTGAGCGATCTGAACTTCAACTTTTATCGTATCACCGACGTTGAACGGCCCATCGTTTATCACAGATGGGTCTACGGTGATTGCCTGCCCATTTACAACCCACTGGTTGCCAGTGATGCTATCGATCGTCCCTGTATAAGCGATGGAAGAAGCTTCGACTTTATCGCCGCCAGATTGTGATGGCGAGGCCCCAGCGCAAGCGCCCAACAACATGCTTGCGAGCACAAAAAACACTACTAAATACTTTGAAATTTTATTCATTTTTTCCTCATCAATATCAAATTTAGGATAAACCACATCTTATTTGTCGCACTACGATTGAAATAGTTACGGGTAACTCTAACAAGTATTGGAAAATTCAAAATTGGCAGAGACCATTTATATTTGTAAATATTTTTTTCATAATTTTATTCTCCTTAACTTGTTGATAATAATTCTCATAATAAGGGACCACTAATTTTCCTGAAATGGGCGATGGTATGATTTTCCCCCCGACTTTGGTATCATATCTTTCAGACTTTGGTATTCCGACTAAAGTCTGAATATATAAATAAAACGCGGCCCTGATCAGGCCGCGCCAAAATTAACTTCCATAAATTTAAGCAGTCACAAAGAAGAAATCTGTTTCAAACGCAATAAAAGCTGACCCTGTACGACCGCCACCAATTCATCTTGTTTCGTAACATCGAATTGCTGACGCTCGAAAGCACTCCGTATAACGACCTGCTCAGGCTTCAGATACACATCGACCAAGTTATTCCCGAGCCGCGTGACAATAATGCGCAAGCCCGCCAGGGAAGGAATCGAAAAGAGAAGCTTGAATATATAGGCTTTATTCAATGGGGTGTTATCGTTCAACACGACCACATCCGGGCAGTTGTGGGCAACTTCAACCAGGAACTCAAGTTCATTTATGTATCCGCTGCAGGATACCTCCGCATTTGCTTCGCGTGTGAGCAGGTGTGCGATCCCCTCTTCAAAGATTGATGACCCAAAAATAAGAACCCGTTGCGGTGAAAGATTTGAGCGAAGCATGACAATTTACCTCTAATAAAATGGGTTTTACGCCTAACTTGTTAAATTAATAGTCGCTGATAAATAATAAAAGTTACGGGTAAACAGAAAATGTACCCAACTTATCGAAGCCCCGTTTGCCTGCAATTGGATAATAAATATGGTGGCACCAACCAAACCATCCAGATCAGAAAATCCGCTGGGATGATCTGTCAGGGGCAAGCCCATGTCCGGTATATTGCTGCTCAGGATTTGAAATCCACCGGGCGGATCATTGAGTTTGACGACCGTCGATATACTTTTTTGATTGGGATTTGAAAATTATTATCGTACATCCATACCTGTCATCCTCGAAACGATGCGATGAGCAAGCATACTTGGCAATAACAATACAACTTGTAAGGCCAAGCTTAATCCAAACAAGGTGGCTACAACGCTCAGAAAATTATTTATAGCCGGACCAAAATTTGCAAGCATCCATGAGCCTGCCCCTGCGAATAGCGCCAATCCTAGCAGAGTTGCGACCCAGATACCAAGCTGAATCCAGGCGTGCCGGTCTGATTCAGAAGGCATCATGGTGCTGGAGACTGCGAACGCGAGGTAGAACCATAAATAAAAATAGGGGGCGGCGGGGAGTAAACCAATGCCATGGAATAACAACTCAAAATTTCCATATTTATAATATACATTCCAAAGCGAGTTTAGGTACATATGATTTCCCACATAAGCCACAAACAGGCTTCCTGCAATCAAAGGCGCCAAACCTACAAGTGAATCACGAAACACATCCGTCCGTTCGGTTTCGACATAGCCCATTTGCAAACGTCCATTGGATAGCTTGGTGGGAATTAAAGAAAATTTCCCTGTGCGCACACGCAGCAGCTTCGCCATTAGAAAATGACTCAATTCATGCAGGAACACACCAGGGAAAAACAGCAACGAAAACAGAAAAATCGTCAACTGCAGATTGCGGGTGATGATCAAGAAAACAGCCTGTATCTCACGATGCAAAAACCGCTGGAGAAACACCAGCGGCACGAGCATTAAGAGAAACCAGAGGAAACCAGAGAAGGGCATGAATGGAAGTTATAAAATTGTGAGCGAGCGTACTTCGAGCGAAACAATCTCAATATTACGTGAAAGTTGCTTCCGGAAGAACGCCTCGCAACATCTTAACTAGCTGCAGCTTTTGTGATCGCTGCAAACTCATCTATTTTCAGGCTGGCACCACCGACGAGCGCGCCGTCAATATCTGGCTGACCAAAGAATTCGGCCGCGTTAGAGGCTGTCACTGAACCGCCGTATAACACGCGGATGGCTTGCGCTGTTTCTTCTCCAAATAATTCAGCTAGTGCGGGGCGAATGACATCCTTCACCACTGCGTTCGCTTCGGGGCCATTGGATGCTTTGCCTGTTCCGATTGCCCAGACAGGTTCATAAGCGACGACAATTCGCGCGGCAAAATCAGGAGATACATCACTAAGGCTCAAGCTCGTTTGACGGGAAACAATTTCACGGGTCAGTTTTGATTCGTACTGATCCAAAGTCTCGCCGACACAAACGATCGGGGTCAGGTCAAAGGTCTGAGCGGAGATCAACTTCCGATTCACAATCTGATCTGTTTCATTAAAGTATGCGCGTCGCTCCGAGTGGCCGAGGATGACATATCCACATAATTCTTTCACCATCGCAGGCGAGATTTCGCCAGTGAATGCGCCTTTCTCTTCCCAGTGCATATTCTGTGCGCCTAGACCAAGGCCAGCGCCTTCCAGCAAAGCGGATGCCGCCATCAGGGACATGAACGGCGGACATAATACTTTTTCCACGCCATTGATCTCGCGCAATTTCAAGCTCATCTTAAAGATCAGGTCGCGCGTTTCTGCGACTGTCTTGTTCATCTTCCAATTTCCAGCAACAAATGGTTTTCGCATGAATGAATCCTATGGGGTTGTTTTAAGTTTGTTTTCGGCCATGATACGCAGCCATTCAGGTGCGCCGAGGTCTGAGGAAAGGGATAACAAAATATTTTTTGCGGTTGCCTGACTGCCCGCTTTCAACTCGAACTCTGCTTTTAGAAAGATCACTTCGTACATATCAGGCTTTAATTTTTCAGCATTCGCCAATTGTGTTTTTGTATCGGCTACATCGCCGTTAAATAAAGCGTAACGCCCGCGCGCCACATAGCCAAGCGTCAGGTCAATATTATCGATGCGTTCAAAGAACACAAAGAGTGGCATATCTTTCTGCTCAGTAGATTTATAAATGGCCTCATGGAAATCATTTTCAATATCCTTCGGCACATCTTGAACACGATAACTTTGAACCAAACGCAAATACATGCCTGCGGCTGGCACCCAAGCCTCGCGTTTCTTAAACTCCTGGGCGGCTTTTACGAAAAATTCTTTATTCTTTGGGCCGGATAAATTCGCGGCTTGCGCCAGTTCCTCCAACGCGGGGCGGACTTCGTTCGCATCCCAAAGAGCAAGCGCAAGCTGCATATGCGCGTTTGGATCGCCGGGATTCTTGTTAACCATTTCCTGCGCGGAAAGTATTTCCGGCGAAACATTTATTGGGGTCGGACCCGGATCTCGTGTAGGTTGTGGCAAGGTTGGACTTAATGTAGCTGGGGGAATATTCGTTACTGCTATGACACTCGCCACAGCAGTTGGCGCCTCGGGAGGATTGGCATTGAAACTACGGAGCGCAGCAAGGAATACACAACCGCACAGCACGACGATCAAGCCGGCACCGACCCACGTCCACAAGGAACGTTTCTTAGCTGTCGAAGGTTTGGCTGGAATTGTTTCATCTGCAGGTGCTGTTTTTTTAGTTTTCAAAACCGTCGACTCACCTTTAAGGCTGGTGGCACGCATGGTAATGGATGTTCCCTTCATCGGCACACCAGCTTCCGTCCACGCATCTTTGAAGGCACTCATCATGTCTTCGATAGATTCAAAACGGTCGAGTCGATCTTTGGCAAGCGATTTCAACAAAACACGTTGAACGGGTTCGGGCACATTAGGATTGACCTTCATAGGCAAAGGCAGGGGCGTATAAATATGATCGTGAATAATTGAGAACGGAGTATCCGCGTTAAATGGAACTTGTCCCACCACCATTTCATACAGCATAACTCCGAAGGAATAAATATCGGTGCCAGCGTCAATATCTTTTTTCCCCATGGCTTGTTCTGGCGAAATATATTGCGGGGTGCCCATGATCGAATCAGAAGACAAAGTGGATTCGCCAGCCTGCGCAATGCGCGCGAGTCCAAAATCCGCGAGATACATAAAACCATCCAAAGCGATCATTACATTAGAAGGCTTGACATCACGATGCAAGATACCCTGTTGATGCGCGTACCCCAACGCAGAGCCAATCGAATTTACGACATCTTCAATTTCCTTTGAAGTCAGCGGCCCCTGATTCAAACGAGCCTTGAGCGTATCGCCCTCGATGTATTTCATTACAAGATAAGGCCGCGCCTCATGTTCCGAATAATCATAAATAGGGACAATATTGGGGTGTTCAAGTTTTGCGACCACACGCGCTTCCCTTTGAAAACGGGCGGTGAATGTCGAATCTTCGTGAAAGGCAAGATGCAAAACTTTCAAAGCGACATAACGGTCAAGCGCGGCGTGGTAGGCTTTATAAACAGTCGCCATACCGCCCTGCCCTAATTGCTCAATGATCCGATACGGCCCAATATTTTCACCGATGCTGAAAGACATTCATGATCTCCATTCGTCTATTTTCCCGATTATAGCCGACTGCTATTACTTTCGGTTACTGGGTGGTATTTAGTTTGCAAACTGAAATGTAGAGGAAATATTCCGCTTCATGCATAACCGAAAGTTGATTCTGTTTTAAGGGAAAATTTTTCTGGCTGAGGGCCCGCTTAACAAACAACAGCGCGGGTTTTCATCCGCGCTGTTGTTTGTTTATTTATCCAACAAAGCCGCTACCCCAGGCAACTCTTTTCCTTCAAGAAATTCAAGCGATGCCCCACCGCCAGTGGAGACATGTGTCATTTGCTTGGCAACGCCCGCCTTCTTCACCGCGCTGGCTGAGTCGCCACCGCCGATGACGGTGATCGCGCCAGAGTCAGCCAACATGTGCGCCAGAGCGAATGTACCTTCGGCAAATTTCGGCATCTCGAAGACACCCACGGGCCCATTCCAAACGACGAGCTTGACTCCGCTCAATGAAGTTTTATAGAGCTCCAGGGTCTTCGGTCCTACGTCGAGCATACGCCAGCCTGCAGGAATCTTGTCCACGTCCACGATTTGAGTGTTTGCTTCCGCGTCAAATTTATCGGCGATGATCGCATCTACTGGAAGGATTATTTTTTCGCTTGATTTCGCCATAATGGTTTTCGCCAATTCCAATGACTCAGCTTCCACAAGGCTGTCTTGCATATTACGTCCCTGCGCGGCGAGGAAGGTATTTGCCATACCGCCGCCAATGATCAACTTATCACATTTGGAAAGCAAAGTTTCAACGACCAAAATCTTGTCGCTGATCTTTGCGCCGCCAAGAATGGCAATATATGGATGTTCAGGATTTGCAACTGCGCGTCCGAGATATTCGAGTTCCTGTTCCATCAGAAAACCAGAGACAGCCGGCAGAAAACGCGCAATCCCTTCAGTGGATGAATGTGCGCGATGCGCAGAACCAAACGCATCATTGACGTACACGTCACCGAGAGATGCCATTTGCTTGGCTAGGTCGAGATCATTTTTTTCCTCACCAGCGTGGAAACGAGTATTCTCAAGCATCAGCACGTCGCCGGGTTTCATTTCCTGAGCAATCTTTTCAACTTCAGAGCCAACACAATCGGGCGCCATTTTGACAGGAGTCTCCAAAAGCGCGGCTAAAACTTCGGAAGCAGCTCGCAGGCTAAAGGCGGAGTCTGATGCAGATTTTGGTCGCCCCAGATGACTCATCAAGATTAAAGAGGCGCCTTGTTTCAAAACATATTTAATCGTCGGCAGTGCGGCTCTAATTCGTTTATCATCGCTAACTTTGCCATCGGCCATCGGCACATTGAAATCCACGCGCATAAGTACACGTTTATTTTTTATATCAATATCTTTTACAGTTTTTTTATTCATAGGAAGTAAGGTAATCAGCGATCGAATAATTAGGAATTAGATATTCTTAATCCCTAATACCTGATCGCTAACAACTAAAGAGTTTTCGCCATCAAAGCGGCGAGGTCTGCAGTGCGGCAAGCGTAGCCCCATTCGTTATCGTACCAGGCAACAACTTTGATGAGGTTGCCGAGAACGATAGTATCGATGGCGCTGAAGACGCTGGAGAAAGTGGTGCCGCGCAGATCGGTGGAGACGAGCGGCTCATCGGTGACATCGAGAATGCCTTTCATGGAACCGTTGGCATATTCAAGCATCGCGGCACGGATCTCTTCGATGGTGGCTTCTTTGTTTAAGATGGCGGTAAAGTCGACGACTGAAACTGTGGGCGTGGGAATGCGGAAAGCCATGCCGCCAAATTTACCTTTGAGCTCGGGGATGACGAGGCCAACAGCCTTGGCCGCACCCGTTGAGGAAGGCACAATGTTTTGCGCGGCGGCGCGGGCATCACGCAGATCTTTTGCACCAACATCCTGTAATTTCTGTGAGCCCGTGTAGGCGTGGACTGTGGTGAGCAAACCTCTGTCAATGCCAAATTTATCATTGAGCACTTTTGCAACAGGCGCAAGACCATTAGTGGTACAAGATGCGTTGGAGACAATGTTATGTTTCTTCGGATCATACTTATCGTCATTTACGCCCAACACGATGGTGATGTCTTCATTTTTGGCAGGTGCGGAAATTATAATTTTCTTCGCGCCGCCTGATTCGATATGGGCTTTAGCCTTGGTGGCATCTGTGAAAAAGCCCGTAGACTCAATGACAATGTCTACACCCATTTCACTCCACTTTATGGCAGCCGGATCTTTCTCAGCCGTGACCTTAACCGTTTTACCATCAACAACCAAATTACCATCTTTTACTTCAACACTCTTATCAAAATTTCCATAGGTTGAGTCATACTTTAGAAGATGAGCATTTGTTGCAGGGTCGAACAGATCATTAACCGCGGCGACTTCGATCTCCGGGAAACGAGCCTTGAGGGTGCGAAAGACAAGGCGCCCAATACGGCCAAAACCGTTAATACCAATTTTTACTGTCATTTGAATTCTCCTTAATGAAATTAATTAGCGTTTGTGAATTTTAACACAAATCATATTCTAACACGCAATTATCGAAATTATACCCCGTGCTCACTCAATGGCCCGGTGCGTTCGCTGAAAATATCCATGATCACTTGCGCGAGTTTGAGCGAGTCGTGCCGCCAGGGATATCCATCATCTACGAGATCGGCACAATACGAGCGTGAATCTGAAAGGGTTTTTTCGTCTGCGCGCACCCATTGGGATGAACCGATCTCGCCCGTGTAATTATCATTACATAAAATGATATCAAACAAGTCCTCGCCTACGTGACCTTCCAATGCGCGGATGTGATCATAACAAGTGTACGCATCTGTTTCGCCGGCTTGCGTGGCGATATTACACACATATATTTTAATCGCTCGGCTGATCTGCATGGCAGAAAGCAGATCGTGTACAAGCAGGTTTGGCAGAATGCTTGTGTACAAGCTGCCAGGTCCGGCCACGATCACATCTGCATTTAGTATGGCTTTGATGACGGGCGGAAAAGCTGAAGCATTATCAGGTTCCAGCCATACGCGGCGGACTCGTCCCGCCATTGTGGGAATCTTGCTCTCGCCTTCTACACGGACTTCATTTAGGGAATGCGGCAATTCCATACTGGCGACCAGATTTACATCATGCAAGGTGGAAGGAAGCACACGTCCATTTACAGAAAGTACACGGCCTGACTCTACTACAGCATCTTCAAAGCTACCGGTAATATCCACGAGAGCCATGATGAATAGATTTCCGAACGAGTGGCCATCAAGATCTGGGGAACCACTAAAACGATACTGAAAGAGTTGCGTCAACATGGCTTCATCGTTGGAGAGTGCAGCGAGACAATTACGAATATCGCCGGGCGGAAGAATGCCATGGCTTTCGCGTAAACGACCCGATGAACCGCCATCATCCGCAACGGTAACAACGGCTGTCAGGTTACCCGTGTGGATTTTCAAGCCGCGTAATAAAGTAGCGAGTCCATGTCCGCCGCCGATGGCAACGATGCGAGGTCCTCGTTCGCGGCGACGAAAATCCGTCAGCTGGTCATACACATTGGAGCCGGGACGCAGAAAGGGTTGAAGAAGAGAACTATTGAGTCGAAAGATCCCATAGCCAACGATGCCAATACCCAATCCCCCAAAAATGATGGCGCGCCATATACGCGGGATAAATCGCAGGGATGCGTACGAAAGGAATGTGAGTAAGGTTGGGTTGGCCGAGTCTGTGCGATATAGGTCAATGATGATAACGGCGAAGCCCAATCCCAACAATGTGATGCCGATCATGACAAATAAAAACCATCGCTTAATGCCCAAGCCTGGACGAAACCAACGAGAAAGGTCACGCAGGGTTTGCCAGAGATTCGTGAAAAAATCATTGCTCATAAAAAGATGATAGCAGGATTGAAAGGATGAGTCAAATAAAAAATTATACGCTCAAAACATGTGGAAACTCCGCGATACAGACCAGGGAATTGGAGTGTCGATAGTGTATACTGACATGAAGATTTTTAGAAACCATGTCAAAATTAACTCAAACAAACTGGGACGTTATTATTGTTGGCGGAGGGCCTGCGGGATTTTTCGCGGGGATTCGTTGTGCAGAAATAAACCCCACTCTAAATGTGCTGATCATTGAAAAGGCGCAACAAACCCTTGGCAAAGTGCTCATTTCCGGCGGCGGACGTTGCAATGTGACTCATGCTTGTTTTGACCCCGCACAGTTGATCACTTATTATCCACGCGGAGGCGCGGCATTACGTGGCGCATTCACACGCTTTCAACCTGAAGATACGATCAAGTGGTTTGAAAAACACGGCGTGAAATTAAAAGCTGAATCTGATGGGCGCATGTTCCCTGTCACGGATTCGTCAGAAACGATCGCGGAATGTCTGCGTGAGAGCGCGAAGAAAGCCGGCGTGTTGGTGCAGACGGGGATGAGTTTGCAAAAGGTGGAGTCACTTTCAGAAAACGGATTCAGACTTGAGGTTCAGAGTGAAGCGAAGCTTCTTCATCTGCAAACAAAAAAATTATTGCTTGCAACGGGTAGTGATCCCAAAACGCGCGAGATCGTCAAATCGCTTGGACATTCCATTGTAGAACCAGTGCCTTCTCTATTCACATTCAACATTTCAGATAAACGGCTGGAAGGGTTGGCGGGCGTGTCGATCGAATCGGTGATAGTTAAAATGGATTCATTCACGCAGCGCGGACCGTTGTTGATAACTCATTGGGGATTAAGCGGCCCCGCAGTGCTGCGAATTTCTGCCTGGGGCGCACGAATTTTATTTGAAAAAAAATATCACGCGACGTTATATATAAACTGGCTTGGCGACACCTCGTTTGAAAAAACACTCCACGTTTTACAAAAACATAAAGCATGGCACGAGAACGCGCGCAAAAAAGTCTTGACCGAACCCGCCTTCACGCAGCTTCCTGTGCGCTTATGGAAACAACTTGCTTATTTCATCGGTGAAAAAAACTGGGGCGATATTACAAAAGCAGAAATAAGAAAACTTGCCGAAGAATTAACTGCCGGACAATTTGAAATAAAAGGCAAAGGACAATTCAAAGAAGAATTCGTCACCTGCGGCGGCGTGCATTTGGATGAGGTAAATTTCAAGACCATGCAAAGCCGTGCGGTAGAAAATTTATTTTTCGCGGGTGAAGTGCTGGATATTGACGGCATCACGGGCGGTTTCAACTTTCAGTCATCCTGGACGACGGGCTGGTTGGCGGGGAATTTCATGGCCTCTGCAGATTGAGTTTTTCCATTGACCAACAGCCAATCCTCCCGTAAAATCTCCCATCGAAAATTATATATAATTTCAAAGAGGATTTCCCCATGGCAAAATACCGAATTTTTTACTGGAAACACATCCCCTCCTCCATCGTCGTTGAAGGTGATGGAAAAACTGTCAAGAAACAACTTTCGCAAAAGATCCAAAACGCAATCGATGCATACGCGATGGCAGAAGGATTAACTGGAACGAATGAATATGCATCGCAATACAAACGCGGAGCGTGGATCGAACGTGACGGCTCACCCGAAGAGGTTGCCGACGCGCTTCTTTCTGAACTGGAAATTGAATTTGCGAAAATAGAGATTCCGCGCCCAGAGAGATCGTAGACCATGGGCGGTGGTTGGAGAACAATATGGTCCACTGTCAATTGTCCATGATCTCATTATTATTGGCTCCTCAAATAAATAGCGAAACATAAAATTACATGACAAAACATAACATCATCCTGCAACCCTCTGGCTCGCGCGGACAAGTGGAGGAAGGTCAGTCCATTCGTTCAGCCGCGCGTGACTTGGGCGTTGAGATCGAATCCATTTGCGCAGAGAATGCTACTTGCGGCAAGTGTATGGTTCTAATCGAAGAAGGCCGCTTCGAGAAGTACAACATCGATTCAAGGCGCGAAAATGTTTCACCTGTGACCGCTGAAGAAGCCGCTTATTTTGGCCGAAGACCCAAGTTATTAAAAGACAAAGGCTGGGAAGTTGGACAGGTGCGGCTTTCCTGTCAGTGCAAAATACAGGGCGATGTATTGATCAACGTTCCTGAAGAGAGCCGCGGGAATAAGCAAATCGTCCGCAAGAGCGCAACACAGCGCGAGATCGAGATCAAACCGTCAATTCGGAAATATCTTGTTACGATGAGTCCGCCAACTTTGGAACGTCCAATCGCGGATTGGGAACGTCTCGCAAAAGGATTGGAAACTTCGATAGGACTCGTCCGCCGTGGCGAGGAGAATCTTCCGCGCTGGTCAGATTTCACGGTAGATTATCAATGCCTGCGGACATTAGCAGCCACCTTGCGTGAAGCAAAATGGAATGTGACCGTTTCTGTCTGGCAGGACAAAGAAATCATGCAAGTGCAGGCTGGATATCACGAAGAAAGTTACGGCGCAGCTGTAGATATTGGCTCAACGACGGTCGCTTTGTATTTGTGCAATTTACGCACGGGCGAAATACTCGCGGCGGAATCAGAAATGAATCCACAAATTGTGTATGGCGAAGATGTGATGTCTCGTATTCAATATACGATCGAGCACAAAGATGGCCTGGAGAAATTACATAAAGCCATTATCTCGACGCTGAATAAATTACTCAAGCAGGCTGCAAAAACCGCAAAAATAAAAGTGGATGACATTCTTGAAATGGTATTGGTTGGAAATTCCACGATGCATCATTTATTATTAAACCTGCCTCCCAAAGATCTGGGACTGGCGCCGTTCGTGCCTGCCATTCATAAGTCAGTGGATGTGAAGGCACGCGAACTAGGATTGCATATTAACCCCGCCGGAAATATCCACGTGTTGCCTACGATCGCATCATTTGTGGGAGCGGATACCAGCGCAATGATCGTCGCGGAAGAACCCCATAAACAGGATGAGAATTGGTTGTTGATCGATGTCGGTACGAATGCGGAACTCGTTTTAGGAAATCGCAAGCGATTAGTTTGCACATCAACGCCGACAGGGCCAGCCCTTGAAGGTGCGCACGTGGAATATGGAATGCGCGCCGCACCGGGCGCAATGGAACGCATCTCAATTGACGAAACAACACTTGAGCCAAAATATAAAGTCATCGGCGTGGATGGTTGGAATACAGATCACGCTGAATTCAAAGGACTGGTCAAAGGGATTTGTGGATCCGCCATCATCGACGGAGTGGCAGAATTATTCCGGGCGGGGATCGTTGATTCTCGGGGCAAGTTCAAGAAAGAGTTAAAGTCGGAACGTATTCGTCAGGGTGAGAGTGGCTGGGAGTATGTCATCGCATGGGCCGAGGAAACCTCCATAGGTCGCGACATCCCCATGACTCAGCAGGATGTGAGACAAATTCAACTTGCAAAGGCAGCGTTGTTCACCGCGGCGCGCACATTATTAAAGCGCTCTGGTTTGGAATCTCCTGATAAAATTATTTTGGCGGGCGGCTTTGGAAGTTATATTGACAAGGAAAAAGCCATGCTGATCGGGTTGATCCCTGATTGTGTTTTGGATAATGTGTACGCGGTTGGAAACGCCGCGGGAGATGGTGCACGCATTGCGCTGCTAAATATTGAGAAGCGTAAAGAAATCGAATCGGTGACACGCAAGGTTGAAAGATTCGAATTGCCAACCGATCCTGAATTCCAAAATCAATTTATGCTTGCGACGAGTTTTCCGCACATGAGCGAGCCATTCCCGCATATCGCGCATTTGATTCCAAATCGTGTAGCGGATCCGCTGGCGAAGAAATTTATGGAAAAATAATTTGAGGTGCGACGGCTTACTGTCACATGCGGGAGCAAACTCCTGCACGCCAAAGTTTAGGAGAATATATGAATAAATTCTTGGAAAGATTGAATGGCGGGGAAATTCTTGTTGCGGATGGAGCGACAGGATCGAATTTGCAAAAGATGGGGCTCAAGCCGGGCAAGCCGCCGGAGGATTTGATCATTGATGATCCAGATACACTTTTGAAACTGGCCAGTTCATTTGCCAATGCTGGTGCTGATATTATTCTTACCTGTACTTTTGGCGGTACGCATATGAGAATGAAGGATTCAAAATATCAGGATCGATGTCCCGAAGTAAATATGCGAGCGGCAGAGATCGCACGCAAAGCCGCTTCACTCAACGGAGGATTGGTCGCGGGTTCGATGGGACCCGTCGGCGCAATCCTTAAGCCTTACGGTCCGCTGGAAGCTGAAGATGTCAAAGCCACATTTGCAGAACAGGCAAAAGCATTGGCCGAAGGCGGCGTGGATTTGTTATTGATAGAGACCATGTTCTCGTTCGAAGAAACCAATGCCGCATTTGAAGGCGCTCGTTCTGTAACAGATCTACCCATCGTAGTCTCATTTAGTTATGACCGCGGTACACGCACGATGATGGGCGTGAAGCCAAAAGATGTGATGAAACGCTACACCGAAATGGGCGCGACGCTCATCGGCGCAAATTGCGGAACCACGCTTGAAAATATGGAAGCCGTTATCAAAGAATACGCAGCGACTGTGCCAAACTTCCCGTTGTGGATCAAACCCAATGCGGGCGTCCCGCACATGGATATCGAAACCGAACAAGGCGTTTATGATATGGGACCCGAAGACATGGCAACTTACGCAAAGAAATATGTTGAATTGGGAGCGAAGGTCGTAGGCGGTTGCTGTGGAAATACTCCAGAGCATATCGCGGCGATTGCGAAAGCGGTAAAACAGTGAACAGTGATTAGTGAACGGTAATCAGTGGCGGATTATGAAACGCGGAATCAGCAATCCGTATTTCGTAGTCCCTGAATGTTTAAAAGGTGAACCATGCGAGAACAGATTCTCGATTTGTTATCCGACAAAAAGATCGACACGCAGCCTGCATTCAGCGGGTTGATCCACGTCACTGCGCAGGGATTGCAAAGCGAGGGATTGAACTTTCATGAAACGCACCAAGATGCTCAGAAGATGGCAAAGGCTGCAGCGAGCACGTTTAAGTTAAGCAGAATGCCATCAGCCGTAGTGCCACTGGATATGTATGTGGAGGCCGAAGCGTTGGGCGCAGAGATCAACTTCCGCGAGAATAGAGAGTTTGAGTTTCCACAGGTGAAGAAAGCCGGGCTTTTTGAATCGGTAAAAGATTTAACCATAGCGATCACGAATAACACTGAGTTTTTAAATAAGGGAAGAATCAAGTTAGTTTGCAATGCTATCGAATTATTAAAAAAAGATATAGGAAATGAAGTGGTCATCGGCGGAATGATCCCCGGGCCTTATACCTTGCTATTACTCGTCGGGGATGTGGCGAAAATGTTCATTGAAATGAAGAAGGAACCGCAAGCCGTCACCGATGCTCTCCTTCATCTTTCATCATTCCTAGCCCAAGTTGGCACCGCCTACCGCAAAGCAGGCGCAGACTTTATCACCATCCACGATATGGGCGGCTCTCCAGCTTTCATTGGGCCTGCTAAATATGAGCAGTTCGTTCTCCCAGCCGAGCAAATATTAATTGAGAAATTGCCCAAGCCGCGCGTCTTGTCAGTGTGCGGAAATGTGACCAAGTCACTGCATTTACTGGCGCAAGCTGGCGCGGATGCGATCTCGCTAGATCAGACCGTTGATCTCGCGGCGGCGCGGCTGGTTCTGAAAGATACACTGCTATTTGGGAACATAAACCCCGTGGAGACTCTTTCAATGGGAGATTCTGCCCAAATTGCTGAAGCAGTTGTCAGGGCGAAAGAAGCGGGCGTGGATGCGATCTGGCCAGGCTGTGACCTGGTCATCCAAACACCAATCCAAAATATCAAAGCAATGAGTAGAATTGTCTAGTTGACTTGTAATTTAGGCGGGATTGTGCTATTACTAATCAGAATAAATTCATAAAATAAGGTTGTCTCATGCATCGTGAACGAGTGTCTGAAAATGTTTTTTGGTTCCAAAGTGAAGTCTATGCGCAAGTGACGGCTGGAGTGATCGTTGGCCCGCAATGGGCAGTGGTGATCGACACGCTTGCACTGCCTGAAGAAACGCTCGGGATGCGCGAGTTCATTGAGCACGAGTTGGGCGTACAGGTACGATACGTCATCAACACACATTATCACGCCGACCATACCTGGGGAAATTGTTTTTTTCCCGGCGCGACTGTGATCGGTCACGCCAAATGCCGCGAACTTTTGATCGAACATGGCGGCCCTTCTTTGGAGGGAGCCAAAAAGCAAAATCCAAGTTTGCGACAAGTGAAGATCGTTCCTCCTCAGCTGACGTTTGCCTCCGGTGAGTTGACCATGCGCGTCGGGAAAAAGAATCTGGTCTTATCTCAAACATTCGGCCACAGCGAAGACAGCATTTCCGTATTGGTGGAGGAAGACCGCGTGCTATTCGCCAGTGACTCCTTCATGCCCCTGCCCTACATCGTAGATGGTGACGTGGACGAACTGATCACCTCCATCAAAAAGATCGGAAAAATGGGCCTGGAAAATATCATTCAGGGACACGGCGACATCATCCTACGCGGTGAGATTGATGCGGCAGTGAAAGAAAATTTGAATTATCTGAACAATATCAAGAAGGCAGTTAAGTCTGCTGGCAAACGCAAGAACGTGGAAGAATATCTGGATGGCATCACCATCGAAGAGTGCGGAAAGAGTCGCGTCTATCTTGGCGGTCTGGCAGAGACTCTTCATCGACGAAATCTGCGGACACTATACCGCCAAGTGAATGGTGATTAAAACTATTGAAACATAATTAACCATAAGATGTTGCAAGCTCGTTTGGTGAGCCTGCAACATCTTGCGTAATGGGGTTAAATTTCATTTGACCTATTTTTTTGAACAAAGGATCTGGTTTTCACGAAACTCACATGCGCAAGTATTATCAACTTTCATCTGGAATGCCCCCCTTTCAACAAGGCGGCTTGGATTCACTCTGCGGCTTATACAGCATTATTAATGCTGAGCGGATCATTAATCATTCCTCGGACGAAGATACTCAACGATTATTTGACGACTTAATTCATTACCTTTCACGCCGCGGATTGTTAACCAAGTTCCTGATCGGCGGAATTATTCATACTGAAATGCTGGTCATCTTAAACAAAGTAGTGGGGAAGAAACGCATTTCGAATGTGGAAATCCCCTGGCGTGGCGTCCAGAACCCCGACCTGACCGCATTTTGGAAATCCATTCAGTATTTTTTGGATGGTACTCCCGGGCGCGCTGTCATCCTCGGATTGCAAGGCTATCATGATCATTGGACAGTGATCGAAAGCATCACCAACCGTTCCATTAAGCTATATGATTCAGCATTGATACAACGTCTGCCACGTTCATCTTGCACCACGGCCTATGGCACTTGGAAACGTAAGCACCTGCTTCTTCCCGCGCAAACATATTTCCTATCGAGTGAGGTATTGGACATTAATCAGTTTGATTATTAAAGGCAATCGCAATAACCATCGACCCATCTACTGAGCGTCTCATTGATAACTAAACTTTTTAGATACTCAATCCAGCAAGAGCAAAGAATGATTGGATCAAACCTGGCTTATGCCGCAAACGTAAAATAGCCAAATTGAGTTCTCGGTGTAA
>CAIWRB010000411.1 GCA_903914955.1 uncultured Chloroflexota bacterium
CTATATTTATTACGCGCCATTTCTCGCGGCGGACGAGGCATGTCTGAAGAAACCTATCCATCTCGGTTTCTCGAAGATGTCCCCGCAAGTCTGCTCGTTGGAAAAACGCGCACAGGACGCCCCGCGACTTCATTCTCCTCATCTCGATCTTCTTACGGAAGTTCAAGCACACCGACCTCAAGTTGGACGCTTCCCGCTCCGTCCAAGTCTGCTCCTGTTGCAATGAGCAGATTCAAATCTGGAGATCGCGTTAAGCACGCATCATTTGGTGAAGGAATTGTACAGGAAAGCAAAATACAGGATAACGATGAGATCGTTGTCATAGAATTTAAATCCGTTGGGCTAAAGCGCCTGGCTGCATCACTGGCAAATTTGGAAATCATGTAGCAACAATGAACAGTAGACCGTCCAAAAAGGAGTCCGTATGCAATACGTTAATCTCGGCAAAACTGGATTAAAAGTTTCGCGCCTATGTTTGGGGATGATGACCTACGGCTCAAAGAAATGGCGCGATTGGATGTTGGAGGAAAAAGACGCGAAGCAATTTGTTGACCGCGCCCTGGAAGCGGGCATCAACTTCTTTGACACAGCCGATGTTTACTCGCTCGGGGAAAGCGAACGCGTTACAGGCAGTTTGCTCAAGGGAATCAAACGCGAGAATATTGTCGTTGCCACAAAAGTATTCTCCACCATGAGCGATGACCCCAACGACCGCGGTCTCTCGCGCAAACATATCATGAATTCAATTGATCAGTCCCTCAAACGCCTGCAAATGGATTATGTGGATCTTTACCAAATCCACCGTTGGGACTACAACACACCCATCGAAGAAACCATGGAAGCCTTGAATGATGTGGTGCGCGCAGGCAAGGCGCGCTACATCGGCGCATCCTCCATGTTCGCGTGGCAATTCATGAAGACGCTGCATGTCTCTGAAATGAACGGTTGGGCAAAATTTGTCTCGATGCAGGATCACTATAACCTTGTCTATCGCGAAGAGGAACGTGAGATGATTCCGCTTTGCAAGGATCAGGGCATTGGATTAATTCCGTGGAGCCCCATGGCGCGCGGATTCTTCGCGGGCAACCGCAAACGCGGCGGCGGGGGCGAAAGTATCCGCGCGAACAACGACCCGTTTGCGAATGAATTATATTTTCGCGATGAAGATTTCACTGTGGCGGAGCGGGCGCAGGAAATTGCGAAGGCGCATAATGTCAGCGGGTCGCAGATCGCGTTGGCCTGGGTGTTGAGCAAACCTCATATCGCCGCACCCATTATCGGGTCGAGCAAGATCGAGCATTTGGATCAGGCCATTGCCGCGCTGGAAATTCATCTGTCAGATGAAGAGATCAAAAAACTTGAAGAGTCTTATCACCCGCATCCCATTTTAGGCCATTCATAAATATGTACGTCCGCCTGCTGTATCTTGGTTTCAAGATCTATTGTTTTATTTTTCGTCCCGTGCGGATGGGCGTGCGTGTAATGATGATTCGAGACAACAAAGTCTGGCTGGTGCGCCATACCTACGTCAGCGGCTGGTATCTGCCTGGGGGCGGACCAAAACGCGGCGAAACGCTCGCAGATACCGCGCGCCGCGAAGCCTTTGAAGAGACCGGTGCGCAGCTGGATGATATCGCATTAATGGGAATGTACACAAATTTTGTGCAATGGAAAACCGATCACACGGTCGTTTTCACTTGCAAAGATTTTTCCATCACCGGCAAACCGGATGGCGAAATCGCGGAGATGCGCGCCTTCCCGATGGACGAATTACCCGCGGACGTTTTTCCCTCTCATCGCCTGCGGCTGGATGAAGTTCGGGCCGCTGTGATCATTCCGCAATTTGGGGAATGGTGAAATTAGACTCTCTGAAGACGAAGCGTTCGCTCAGCATTTCATTGGTAAAATACTGGTGAAATCTTTCACTGGAGACTTCCCTTGACCGAAACCCTCAAAATCGTTATTCCCATGGCAGGCTGGGGAACCCGCATGCGTCCGCACACATGGAGCAAACCCAAACCACTCGTCAGCGTGGCGGGCAAGACATCACTTGAACATTTGATGGATATGTTCAAGACTTTGCCTGACCCTAATCAGGTTGAATACGTTTTTATCCTCGGCCCATATTTGGGTGAGATGCAAATTCCGCCGTTCATTCAGAAAAATTATCCAAACATCAAATCAAGTTTTGTTGTGCAGCATGAGATGAAGGGACAGTCGCACGCGCTGGCATTGGCGC
>CAIWRB010000412.1 GCA_903914955.1 uncultured Chloroflexota bacterium
TGTAAACGTGACATTCCAAACCAAACATATTTGTTGCCATCGCGAGCGCAGTTCCCCATTGTCCAGCCCCGGTTTCGGTCGTGAATCCCACACAGCCTTCCTGTTTGGCGTAAAACGCCTGCGGGACAGCTGTGTTGGCTTTGTGCGACCCGACGGGGGACGCACCTTCATATTTGTAGTAGATGTGGGCCGGAGTGTCGAGAGCTTTTTCGAGACGCCGCGCGCGGATGAGCGGCGTGGGTCGCCAGAGTTTGTAGATCTCCTGCACTTCTTCGGGGATCTCGATCCAGCGGTCCATGCTGACCGCCTCCTTAATGAATTGCATGGGGAACAGCACGGACAGGAATTCCGGTGTAACTGGTTCCTTGGTTTGCGGATTTAACACCGCATTCCAGGCTGTCTTCGCCGGGTCAACGGGCATATCTGGATTGATGTTGTACCAGGATGTTGGCAAATCACTTTCGGAAAGATTGTACTTATACTGGTTTTTCATGGGTGCTCTCCTTTGGTTGGCTAGTATTATTTGAAGGTGGCAGGGTTATTGATCTGTTTATCAACATCATCCATAAATTTCTCCTATTTGTTTGCAAAAAACATAAATTTCGCTAGGATACTTTGTTCTTTTATAACAGACAGCTTTTCCCCCGCTTTACGCACACGCTTTACTGTAGGAAAGTCGGTGACTTCCACCAAATCCCTGCGCTCCGCGATGATCCCGTCCAATGACTGACTCTGTCCCTTATTGAATAATAGTAATGCCATGCAGAACCTCCAATTATGAGGAACCCCAGTCACTAAGTCTCTAGATAATATATCTCTATGCTATGACGATGCAGATTAAAAGTGAGATGTGTTTAGTATATGACATTTTTTGAATTTGTCAACTTAAAATTCCCCGCATAAAAAAACCCGATGTCTTTTAGGCATCGGGGTTTTATCAATACTTTCCGTAATTCACTTTCTCGCTATACAGCGCCTTCACCTTCAAACGCTTGTGAGTCTTCGCTCCAAGTTTTTCCCAATATTGATTTCTATCTTTTACACCGTAAACCCATTCATCAAGATAGGCTTTGACAGAGTCTGGCGATTCGCTGATCTTATCCCACGCGAGATAGAACTCATTGTCACGGTCATAATAACCTTGTGAATAAGATGGATGACTCGCAAATGGGACGTGACAGACTGCATCTACAATATTCGCGGGGATCATCGTGCGGTTCGGGTCGGACCTGATGACTGATTCGTCCACGATCTCTTCGGCGGTCAGGATGACTTTCTTCGCAGCGAAGGCCGCTTCTTTTTGTTCACCGATGATTCCCCATAAATGCGCGTTGCCGTTTTTATCCGCGCGCTGTACGTGCACAATGGCCACATCAGGATTTAGCGCTGGCACTACGATCACATCCTTGCCGCCATATGGATCTGGAATGCGTTTAATAAGCGGATTGACTTGTTCGAGACTGGTTGCCCCGGTTTGATTCATTGGCAAAAATGGCAATCCCGATGCGCCCGCTTGCAAGCGGGTGATCATGCCGAAGTGGGAATATTCCTCCCAATCGAGGTCCCCTTTTTCGATGGCAGTCCGCACGATGCGCAGTGATCCAACACCAGGATTCCCCATATAAGAAAAGATAACTTTTTTTGCGCAGCCCGCCGCCACCATTTGATCATAGATCAGATCGGGCGTGGCGCGCGCGAGTGTGAGATTCTTCCTGCCCTGACGGATGATCTCATGTCCCGCCGCGAACGGGATGAGATGCGTGAACCCTGCGGCGTAGAGAATATCGCCATCGCTCACAAAATCTGCAATTGCTATTTTGAGTGAAATGAGTTTTGACATATTATTTTTTCTTTAGATCCTGTTTGGCTTTTAATTTTTCGGCTTTTCTATTTCTGGCATCTTCGCGTGATTTGTTAACATAAGAAAAACGCCCGGCAGATGGAGGCGGTGCTTTTCCCCGTCGAAAATACCAGCCTATAAATATCAGTAAAACTGATATGAATAGATAATCAAAATCCACTTTGTCGGCGAGATCAGATGTGACGAAGAGCAGGAAAACTGCGATTCCCATCACCAGGAAGAATGTTCCCACCCGAACGATAATCGGATCTTCATTATTTTCCATTGGTTTATTTTACCTGCGACTCGTCAAACATACTTACCTGTATGTTGTACACCATGCTTCTTATTTCACCAATGTTCTGATCTGCTCATGCATATACAACGGAAGATAATAATGACCGCCCGCGTTCTTGCCACTGGAGCCGGAGCCTTTCCAACCGCCGAACGGTTGGAAGCCAGGCCACGCGCCCGTCGTCGCGCCTTGCGGACGATTTGCGTAGGTGACGCCTGCTTCGATGTTATCAAAGAACCAATCCGTTTCTTCGGGTGAACCGTAGAAGCCGGCAGTCAGTCCATAGTTCACGTCGTTGGCAATCTTCATAGCTTCGTCCATACTGTGGACTCTGCCAATGGTTGTGATCGGCAGGAACATTTCATGTTTCCATAAGCGGTGTTCAAAGGACAGATCTGTAACGAAAGTCGGTTCGCAGAAATATCCCTTGTCGAACATGCCGCTTGATTTCACGTTGCCGCCCGTCAGGAATGTACCACCGCCTTGATTGATCTCTTCGCAGAAATCTTTGAAGTCTTTGTAAGAGGATGCATTGATGACTGGGCCGGTATATGTGGCGCGATCTGTCGGGTCACCTATGACTAATTTGTTTGCGGCGTCTTTCAAACGGCTGACCAGATCATCGTAAACAGAATCCTCTACGATCACGCGTGATGCGGCGGAACATTTCTGTCCCTGCAAACCAAAAGCCGATCGGATAATTCCGATCGTGGCGCGTTCCAGATCCGCATTCTTCGAGACGATGACGGGATTCTTTCCACCGAGTTCCAAAATGATCGGGCGCACATAATTGCGTTTGCCGTAATCCTGGAACATTTTCATGCCAACATCGAATGAGCCTGTGAAGGTCACGCCATCCACTTGAGGGCTGTCCACGAGTGCCTGCCCGAGCGTGGAGCCGGGTCCGCTGACAAAATTCACCACGCCATCCGGGATGCCCGCGTCGCGGAAACAATCCACCAGCAGACGCACGATCCACGCAGTATCTGTGGCTGGTTTGATGACGAGCGTGTTGCCAGCCACGAGCGCCGCGCCTGAAGGCCCGCCAGTCAGCGCGTGCGGGAAGTTGAATGGAGAAATAACGAGCCACACGCCATACGGGCGCAGCACAGACAGATTGCTGGCATCGTAGCCAACGAGCGGATCTTTGCCCATTTCAACAATATAGCCGTTATTCTTTTCCATTTGATGGCATGAGTAATAAATAAGATCGGCTGTCTCCTGCACGTCGCCCAAAGACTCCATTCGATTCTTACCGACTTCCAATGCCATCGCTGCGCCCAGATCAAAGATGCGTTCTTCGATCAAGGAAGCAGTTTTGCGAAGAAGTTCTACACGCTTCTGCCACGGAGTGTGACTCCAACCTGGGAAAGCCTTGCGTGCGGCAGTCAAGGCTTCCTGCGCGTGTTTGGCATTACCTTTTTGCATTTTCGCCAGCACCCAATCTGTGTTGACGGGCGAGCGGTCATCAAATTTATCATCGGCGAAAACTTCCTTGCCGTTGATCAACATACCGTATTCCTGTCCCATATTTTGTTTAAGTTTTTCAACAGCCTTGTTGAATCCGATGTGTAATTCTTCGGGTGGGTTGAACATGGTTGCATATGTGAGTTTAAAATTTGCCATCGGAAAGCCTCCTAAGCTTTATGCTATTTGTGTACGACTAAAAATTAAGTATAGCGTAGGATTTTATATCAGTCAAAGATAGGTATGCGGATCGAGTAAGATAAACTGAATTGGATTTGTCTTGTCTAAAAATAAGGAGATAAAATGAAACCTCGCATCTATTATTTGACCATTGGCCTACTCTCTGTTTTATTGACATCCTGTGCCCCACAAGTGACACAGCCTCAAGTCACGAATGAAACGCCGCCTGTTGTTGCTGTAGCTACATCACGCGGTGCCAACCTCGAAGCCACCGATCCCGCCACTGTCAGTCTGGCTTCGGGTCAATTGCAATTGGTGGAATTTTTCCGCTTTACGTGAAGTACTTGCCGCGCAATGGCGCCCATGGTTCATGGGCTTGAAGCGGAATATTCTGGCAAAATCAAATTCTCTTTTCTTGATGCCGACGATCCCAACACTGACTCATTCCAAAGCGACCTTGGTTTTTATTCTCAGCCTGAGTTTTATCTGGTGAATGCAGACGGTAAGGTTTTGAAAAAGTTTATTGGGTATGTTTCCGAAGACGATTTTAGAAATACTTTTGCGCAATACTTGCAATAAATTAAATTGCCCATCAAAGGATGGGTAATTTTTTTCTGCCTTCATTTATAATTCCACTTATGGATATTCTTATAAAAATATTGGTTTTTATTATTGGGCTTGTCATCGTGGTCATGACGATCTTTTCGGCATTGTCTACATTCGTGTTGACGCGCGCCGCGCGTAGTCAATTGAATCGCATCGTCTTTGGGATTATGCGCCGAATATTTGAATTCATCCTAAAGTTTTTTCATGACTACGAACAGCGCGATCAGATCATGGCTTATTATTCTCCCATCAGTTTGATCATGCTTGTGCCGGTATGGTACGCACTCATCATGTCTGGATATGCCGCCATGTATTGGTCTCTGGGTGTAGGGGATTGGTTTGCGGATTTTCGATATAGCGGTTCATCGTTGTTGACGCTGGGATTCGCTACTTCAAATATTCCCATTGTGACTATCCTTTCATTTTCAGAAGCTTTGATCGGGCTGATTTTGGTTGCTTTGCTTATGGCCTATTTGCCGACTATGTATGCCGCATTTTCACGGCGAGAGCAGGCCGTCAGTATGTTGGAAGTGCGCGCAGGCAATCCGCCTTCGGCTTTGGAAATGGTCCTGCGCTTCAATCGTATTCATGGTTTGGATAAGCTCAGCGATTACTGGAAAACATGGGAAGCCTGGTTTGCAGATATAGAAGAAAGCCACACCACATTGCCAGCGCTGGTTTTTTTCCGTTCGCCGCGTTCTGATAATTCGTGGATCACTGCCTCGGGCGCAATTTTGGATGCTGCCGCGATTTCACTTTCGGCTGTAGATATTCCTGCAGATGCTTCTGCATCCCTGAGCATTCGCGCGGGCTATCTCGCTTTGCGGCGAATTACGAGTTATTTTGATATCCCTTATCCCGAAGCGCCAAAATATCCAACGGACTTGATCAGTATTAAACGCGAGGAATTTGATGAATTGTTATTCAAATTAGAAAAAGCAGGTGTGCCGTTGAAGACAGATCGTGAAAAAGCGTGGACAGATTTTGCAGGCTGGCGAGTCAACTATGACAGAGTATTGCTGGTGCTATGTACTTTGGTGATGGCTCCGCAAGCGCCCTGGTCAAGTGACCGCGCGCCAAAATTCAAAATGCCGCCATTGTTCCTGAAGAAGAAACGCAAATCTTAAAAATAAAAATCGCCTCAGCGAAAATATGCCGAGGCGATTTTAGTATTAACTACTCATGACACAGTTTACTGATTACCTTCGTACGTCTTTGCGTCTGTGATTGCTTTGGTCACATTTACAAAGGGAAGCAGGATCAACCCCATAACGAAGAAAAAGATCAATGACAGAATGGCGATGCGCAAATTCCCGAACATCTGATTTGCAAGACCGAATACCAGAGGTCCGATCCAGGAAGTTCCGCGTTCACTGATCTCATAGAAAGAGAAGAACTCCGCTTCCTTTCCGTTGGGGATCATTTGAGCAAACAGACTTCGGCTGATGGCTTGCGAGCCACCCATCACGATCGCGATGAAAATCCCGAGGATGAAGAATTGAGCGGTTGCGGTCGGGCCTTTTAATCCGCCGTATGCGTAGATCACCACACCAGACCAAATGAAAAGGCTGACGACCACCGATTGTTTCGCGCCGATCCACCCTGCGAGTTTGCCCCAGAACAAGGCTCCAAAGAACGCCACGAATTGGATCATCAAAATAACGGCGATCAATGTTGATTGTTCAAGTTCCAGCCCGCCCTGAATCAGAGGTGCGGCTGCAAATGTCGAAGCGACTGCGATCACGGTTTGAATGCCGTCATTGTATAAAAAGTAAGCGATCAGGAATTTCAATGTTTCTGGGAAATGTCCTACTTCGCTGATCGTCTTGCGGAGTTGTTTGAAGCCGATGCTTACATAGGTTTCACCAGACGGCAGGGAGCGCGCCGCGTGACGTGGACGCAATCTGTTCCATGTGAGAAAAGAAAAGCCAAGCCACCAAACGCCGGCCGATGCGAGGTTAATTCGGACAGCCAGATCACCGGGTACGCCGAGGTCTTCGCTAAAAGTAAAGAACGCCAAATTGAGCGCGAGCAAAATGCCACCGCCCAAATATCCCATTGCCCAGCCATAGGAAGAAACGCGGTCTCTTTCATCTTCGCTTGCAATATCCGGCAGATACGAATTATAGAAAACCATTGAAGCGCCAAAGGCAAGATTTGCAACGATGAAAAGCACGCCGCCCAACCACCACAATCCGCCAGTAATGAGGAACATCAAGATAGTTGCAAGTGCGCCTATAGTGGCAAAGATTTGCATCATGCGTTTACGCATGTGCGAGTAATCTGCGATCGCTCCTAAAATGGGGAGGAACAATACCTGCATGCCAACAGAAAATGAGATGCAGTAAGGGAGGAAGGAATCAGGCGCGACTGGAATTCCAAAAAATGGGACAGTTGTTGTACCTGCTGTCTCTGCCGCCGCGCGCGCCAATGACGCTACATACGGCCCAAGGAACACAGTCCCGATCGTTGTGCTAAAGGCTGAATTCGCCCAATCGTACATGGCCCAGCCGAATATCTCTTTTTTATCATTTACCAGCAGTTTATCTGTTGACATACATCCTCCAAAATTCAGATTGGTTGTTAGAAACACAACACGCGCCAGTATAAGTAGTTTCGGTTTCAATGTTAAGAAAATGGGGGAGGAAAAGCAGCGCTTCTTACTTGACCCTCACCCAGCTACAAGCTAAAATGCTGTTCCTACTCTGGAGCATTTACTTATGTTTGAAACACTCACTGGAAGACTCAACCAAATTTTCGATAATCTTCGCCGCCGCGGAAAACTCTCCGAAGTGGATGTTGATGCCGCCATGCGTGAAGTTCGCCTGGCCCTGCTCGAAGCGGACGTGCATTTTAGCGTGGTCAAAACTTTCGTCGCACGCGTGCGTGAACGTGCAGTTGGCGCAGAAGTATCCAAGGCGCTGAATCCCGGTCAGCAGGTGATCAAGATCGTCAACGACGAATTGATCGCAGCGCTTGGGGAGCCTGTCGGATTAAATCTCACAGGCCCGAAGCCGCGCGTCATTATGATGGTTGGTTTGCAGGGTGCGGGCAAGACGACTGCCTCAGGCAAGCTTGCGCGGCTGATGAAGGCAAAAGGGGAGCGTGTTCTGCTCGTCGCAGGTGACCCGTATCGTCCCGCCGCTATAAAACAATTACAGCAACTCGGTGAAAGGCTGGATGTTGAAGTCGAAACTGACATTTCACTCACTCCGCCTCAGCTCGCCAAACGCGCTGTGAACAAAGCCGAAAAGGGTGGATTCGGGCTGGTAATTGTGGATACAGCCGGTCGGTCGCAACTGGATGCGGGGTTGATGGATGAGTTAAAAGCCATCGCCGCGAATGTCAACCCGGTCGACATCCTACTCGTAGTCGACTCTATGATCGGTCAGGAAGCGTTGAACATCGCGCAGGGTTTCAAAGATTCTATCAACCTAACAGGTTTGATTCTCACAAAAATGGATGGCGACTCACGCGGCGGCGCGGCCATCTCCATCCGCTCGGTGACAGGCATTCCAATTAAATTTATCGGTACTGGTGAAAAACTTGATGCGCTTGAAGTGTACGATCCCGCGCGCCTGTCTTCCCGCATTTTAGGTATGGGAGACATGATCGGTTTGATTGAAAAAGCCGAAGCCGCCTATGACGGGCAGGATATGGATGCGCAGGCGCGGCAGGCGCAGAAGATGATGAAGGGTCAGTTCTCGCTTGAGGATTGGCTTAATCAAATGAAACAAATGAAAAAGATGGGTCCACTTGCGCAGATCATGGATATGCTCCCAGGCCAAATGGGACAGGCCGTGCGCGGCGTAGACCCAACGGTTGTTGAGAAAACTTTCAAGCAATCTGAAGCGATTATTAATTCAATGACGTTGAAGGAACGTCGCGACCCTGATCTTTTAAATGCATCGCGTCGGCGGCGTATCGCATCGGGCTGCGGTATGCAAGTGCAGGATGTGAATCGCCTCATCAAGCAGTTCCGCGAAGTGCAAAAAATGATGAAGACGCTACAGAAAACAGGTGGCAAAGGAATGGGGAAAATGTTCGGATGAAAAAATCCAGCCTAAAAAAGACGACAAATTAAATTTGACCTGCTCTTCGGGTGTTGTATAATTGGGAAGGTTGCTCTGAATTTAAAAATATAACCGGCCAAATACTTGGAATAATAAATTCTTAAATAATATTTGTTGGTTTAGTACATGTCGCAGAATTATTAGAAATATGGGCATTAAATATTTTTATCTGCCCAAAAAATTCACTGCGACTGCGTGTTTCGTGTGGCTTTTATTGTCTGCGCGGCCATATCTTTTTTTGTCTGCAAAGGATTATTAAATGTTAAGAAAAAAAGCTCCTTCCAGATTGATACTCCTCATTATCGGGGGATTGTTTATTTCTGAATTGTTCTCCATGGGGATGATTGCGTTTATAAAATCATTAACCTATCTCCAACTTTCGATCATCGACTCATTCCTTTTGATATCCTTGGCGACACCTTTGCTGTATTTTTTTTCGCTTCGGCCATTATTAAATGTGATTTCTGAGCGTGAAGCGGAAATTATTCACCGTCAACAAGTGGAGGTGCAACTTCGCATCCAAACCAAAGCTTTGGAAACTGCGGCGAATGGGGTTATCATCACAGACAGGGATGGGATCATTATTTGGGCCAATCAGGCATTTGCCCAACTGAGTGGTTATTTGATCGAGGATATCCTTGGAAAAAAGCCAAGCCTGCTGAAATCAGGGGTCCAGTCCCAGGATTTCTACAAGAATTTGTGGGATACCATCCTCGAGGGTTTTGTATGGTATGGTGAGATCACCAATCGCAAAAAAAATGGCAGTAACTTTATTTCTGAGTTAACGATTTCACCGGTGCTCAACCCATCAGGTGGGATAGAAAATTTTATTGCGATTAACCAGGATATAACCGAGCGCAAGCAGGCAGAGATCGCCTTGCGCGGAAGTGAAGAGAAGTTTCGAAATTTGCTCGACTGGACCTTTGATTGGGAGATGTGGATGGATGTGCAGGATAAAGTCATGTACAATTCCCCGTCCAGTGAGCGGATCACAGGTTATCATCCTGATGATTTCATTGCCAATCCTCAGTTGTTAATGGAGATCGTTCATCCAGATGATCAAGAGATTTTTAAAAGGCACCTTATACGCTCTCATGATGCCTCGGTAGGCGCTACCAATATAGAATACCGTATCATAGCTCATAACGGTAATGAGCATTGGATCAGCCATATCTGCCGCCCGCTCTTTGGGGCAGACAGCCGCTATCTGGGGCGTCGTGTGAGCAATCGTGATGTCACTGAGCAAAAACTAGCTGAAGAGGAAATCAGCGAACGGAATCGGAAAGAGAAAATACTAACCGAAACGATCCATTCCATGCAGATCAATATTGCGCGTGATCTGCATGATACGGTCGGTCAAAATATCAGCTATATGAGAATGAAGCTGGATTTCCTTTCAGGCGAGTATCCTCATACGGAAGAAGAAATAAAAACGGAACTCAGGAGCATGGGTAAAGTGGCGAATGAGTCTTATGACCTCATGCGCGGAACACTTGCTGTCCTTCAAACAGAAAATATTGCAGACCTGTTTCGCTTTTTTACCCGTTATGCAGCGCAGGTCGAGGAACGTTCAAAGATCAAAATCGACATTAAAAGCGCTGGCGAGCCGAAATTATTAACATCCAACCAAATGCGGCAGTTATTTTATATATATCGCGAATCACTAAGTAATATAGAGAAACATGCTGGCGCCACTCAGGTCAATATAAAATTGATCTGGAGCGATTCCTCTTTGACCCTTGAGGTCGTTGATAATGGTTGTGGGATCGAGGTAGACAAACATAAAACTGAAAGCCATTATGGTTTAAAATTTATGCGAGAGCGGGCCGAGTTAATGAATGGCTCGATCTCAATTCAATCTGAGGTTGGGACTGGCACGAACATCACCATCTCTATACCCTATGAATAACCAGATAGGACAACTTTATTTACAGGTAACTAAAATATGAAAATAGTGATCATTGACGACCATGTGCTTTTCCGCGAAGGTCTGGCGGCCATCGTTCGCCCTCAGGTGGATATTGAAATTGTCGGAATGGCCGGAACTGTCCGTGAAGCGATCGAGTTGGCTAAAGATCTCAAGCCGGATGTCATTTTGATGGATTACAATCTGCCGGATGGCACCGGGGCGGATGCCGCGCGCGCGATACTAGACGATGGTTCTTCTAGCAAGATAATATTCCTAACCATGTCCGAGGATGATGACGATCTTTTTGCGGCCATACGAAGCGGCGCTAAAGGCTACTTGATGAAAAACATTCATCCCTCAGAATTGATTGCTGCGATTCGTTCCGTTCAAAATGGTGAAAGTGCGCTATCCCAAAGTATGACCATGCGCCTGATGGAAGAGCTATCCCGTTCTAAAAAGAAGGGACGTCCATCTGAGAATACGCTTACCTTAAGAGAGCTGGATGTATTACGCGCGGTCGCAGCCGGTTTGACCAATCAGGAAATTGGAAGCCATCTTTATATTTCTGAGAACACTGTCAAATTCCATGTACATTCCCTCCTTGCGAAACTTAATCTCTCTGATCGAAAGGAAGCCGCTAATTTTGCCCGACAGCATGGGCTCATTATTAATAAGGATTAGGATTCACACAGTCTGAATGAAAAGATTCGCTTATTGGATTATCGTCAAATAGGATCGAATTGTGAAAAAGGCGGGAAAATGCAATTACTGAGCGTCTCATTGATAACTAAACTTTTTAGATACTCAATCCAGCAAGAGCAAAGAATGATTGGATCAAACCTGGCTTATGCCGCAAACGTAAAATAGCCAAATTGAGTTCTCGGTGTAA
>CAIWRB010000413.1 GCA_903914955.1 uncultured Chloroflexota bacterium
AAGGCTGCTGCCAGGAAACCCATGTCGATCCCTCTGTAGAGGGCGCTGGCAGAGTTTTCCGCCAGATGAGTGGTGAAGATCGCGCCAGCCAACCCAACACCAAGCACCATGCCGAAATTACGCGCCGTCGCTTGTACTCCAGAGGCGATCCCTTGTCGCGACCTGGGAGCTGCCCCCATCAAAGCGCTGGTATTGGGTGAGATAAATGTGCCAGTGCCAGCCCCGACAACGGCCAGACATAGGGCCACCATCCATAACGCAGTTCCAGATCCAATATTGGACAGCAGAAACAAGCCGACAGCCAGCACGCCCATCCCGAGCATTCCCGGCACGCGCGAGCCGAACCTGTCTGAGAACATTCCGCTGATCGGGGCAGTGATTGCCATCAGCACCGGCTGCGCCGTGAGCAGTATCCCAGCCTCGGCAGGATTCAATCCGCGTCCTTGGATGAGATAGAAAGGCATTAAAAAGATGAGGCTGTATACGCAGATGTAATTCAAAACCGCGCAGGCGGTGGAAGTGGAGAACAAGGGGACTCGAAACAAACTCAAATCCAGCATTGGCGCGGGAGTGCGGTTTTCGATCAGGATGAAGATACCCAGCAGGAGCAATGCCCCAAATAGCGATCCCACCACAGCGGGGGAAGTCCAGCCCCAGTCTGCGCCTTTGTTCAGTCCGAGCATGAGAGCAGTCAACCCTGCGAGGAAGGCAGCAGCACCGGGCAGATCGAAACATTGTCTGCCCTCAACGGGAGAATCCTTAGGGATAAAAACATAGCCCAGGATCAATGCCAATGTTCCAACAGGCACGTTGATGTAGAACACAGTTCGCCAGCCGAATGCCTGAGTCAGCCAACCGCCCAGCGATGGGCCGATGGTCAGGCCGAGGTAGGTCATTGTGGAAACCAATCCGAAGGCGCGTCCGCGTTGTTCGGCGGGAAAATTACCGGTCATGATCGCCGGGGAATTGGATGCCAGCATCGCTCCGCCGATTGCCTGCAACCCGCGGAAAACAATCAACACGGTGGGCGACCAGGCTGCTCCGCATAATGCCGAACTACCGATGAAGATACCGAAGCCCCACATATAAACGGACTTATGACCGCGCAGATCGCCCAAGCGCCCAAAGGTCAGCAGCAGACCGCTCAGCACGAGCAGATAAATGGTCACGACCCACTCGATGGCAGCCACATCGCTCTTGAATGCATCCCGCAGGACGGGCAGGATCATATTGACCACGCTGCCATCCAGGGCTGCCATTAGAGAACCTGTGCCGATCGCGATAAGTACCCACCACTTGTTGTCAATGTTTTTTGTCATGAATTCCTCAATATTATTTTAAGATCGAGAATACGGTTAGCGCAGGGGATATTATCTCACCCAAGGATGAATTTCATCGGGTTCGTTCCACGCAATAATTTCCTCTGAGGGCAGAAATAAAACATACTGCTATATTTGTACAAGTTGGCGAAGGGTGGCTGTTGGATACAGGCGTACCCCGCGGATGTAGCGGGCATGAGCGTCCCATCCGAAAAAGGAAATTTATCCGTTACTCTCAGCATCGGTATCATCGAGATGAACCACGGTCCGCAGGCTGAAACAGTGGAAGACCTCTTCCGCCGGGCAGACAAAGCCATGTACAGCGCCAAGTTTACCGGTCGCAACCGCACTGTGATCGGTTGATATAATTAAACAAAATAAAAAGCGCGACTTGCAAAGCATACAGCCCGTTTTTTGGGCAGGCCGCTGAAGATAGATTTAAACAGGAGATTGAAATGACAAGGAACTTGTCTGTCGTGCTTTACACGTTCGTGATGATTGCAGTTGTCGTTGGCGTAGATCTACTGTTCTTCAAAAATAGATTCTTGGAACGGCTGACAGTGAACATCGGCATTATCTTGGTCTTTGCAGCCTTCTATTGGAGATTCCTAAAGTACCCGTAAGCACATCAGTCACAAGTTAAGGAATTGAAAATCCTGTCAAGATACCAGTTTTCAAGCGCAAATTTGTCAATTTAGGTGTTTTGTGGCTTTCAGGCTTGGTCGGGTTACTTTACGCGCAAGTTTTCTTGGATAACCAAACCATCGAAATGCCGATTTCAAGTTTTGAAGGCCAAAACTGCTCCAAATTTGCCAGAAAATGGCCTTGACATACGCCCAAAAACCTTAACTTGTAAGTGATGCCGTAAGCAATATGTCGCTATGTGAGTTACGGTGGTTGAGTAGCCCCGAATGCTCTTCGAGGGACGTACACTTGCACCGCACTGCGTTCGTTGCATTGCAGGTGTCGAAACCCCACCCACACCCCAAATCCATCGAACTTCACGAACAACACCGCAGCGCGGAATATTTTTCTGTTCACATACCACGAACTTTTGATCTCACGCTCTGCAACCACCTGGCTTACAATTTCATAACCATTTTGCAGGTCCCCGCACATACTCCCCCAATATGGTAAATTGATTAATCGCCTTTCCTTTAGAAGTACAATCCTGGAGTCATATCATGATAAAACGTTTGATCATCCCGGTTATTGGTTTTTGTTTTATTCTTGCATTTATTGCCCCCCATAGTGTTTTCGCTCAATCTCCAACTTGTACTGACCCATTTACTGGGGGTCAGGTTCCTTGCCCGCCTGCCCCTGGGGATAACCCGCCCGAACCGGGTAATCACAATAAAAAACCAACCCAAATACCTCCAACAAAAACTCCGTCACCAACGGAAACCTTTACCCCTACTTCCACACTTACACCAACACTTACACCAACAGCCCTCCCTTCATTGACTCCGATTAAAAAGCAAATAGTCTCCATTCCTTCGGTCGTCCCGCATTTTACGATTATCCCCAACGCGAATGGTTTAGGAGAACAGGCATCAGGCCTTCCTTTTGAATCTGGCTGGTTGTTTGGTCTCTTACTTCCAGCGGTCCTGGTATTAATGGGCTGGTTCTATATCAGCCAAAAACGAAAGGGCGGAAAATCTGTATTCGGGATGACTGCACCTGGATCTCCGGACGCTCCTGGCTCCGATGTTATGGGCGCACAACCTCACATGCAACCGGGTAATACCATTGGTATCGGCAATCCTGATTTTATGCCATCTGGACCCCCGGATGCTCCTGGCTCCGATGTTATGGGCGCACAACCTCACATGCAACCGGGTAATACCACTGGTATCGGCAACCCTGATTTGCAACCGCCTGGCCCGTCGAATATGCCTGGTTCTGGTTAGAATTCACTTTCAAAAGCAGGCCGCACTCCAATGCGACCTGCTTTTTCTTTCATAAAATCACGGACTGTTTTGGAACACTGAATTCCCAACTTTGAAGAATTACCCTCTTCCTCTCCTGATCATGTACCGCGCCTTCCACTCAACAAAATACCCGCCACTCTAAAGGCGGGTATCAGCGCAAATTATTTTTCCTCATAAATAAAGTACTTCAAGAGAGAAGCTTGGAGTATTTTTAAGGAAGGGCTCTCGTATGAAATTCTGGAATTGCCCTCCAAACATTGAACATGTAACCTGTTGGTGGTATAACCATCAAAAATAAATAGATAGTTTTTTTGGCACAGTGGGCCTTTATTGTAGGTATGCCGAAGATCAAAACACCAATACTCTTAACCATAAAAATAGAATATATCGCGGTCATTGAATGATTAAAGCCATGAATTGAAGCATGGTTTTAACCCCAAGCGGGCAGGGTCGATTTTTCACCATCATCATATCTTGAGGAGGTACTATTATGGCTAAGAAAATTCAGGCGTGGGTAAAGTTTGGCCCCAGGATCGTCACTCGGTACTGCGATGACGAAGAGTGAATTAATTGAAAACATCGTAGCCGCTACCAACCAAAGCAAGGGTTCTGTGTTGGCAGTACTATCTGAATTGGATGTGCAGCTGGAGTCTGGCTTGAAATCCGGCCGAATTGTTCACCTGCCAAATGGGACACATTTTGAGCCCATTGGTAAAAAAGATGGCTCGGTGGATATTGGCGTGCGCGTAAACCCGGAACTCGATAAAATGGTCAATTCGGGGTTTAGAGGCATTTGGGCAAATTCTGAAAACATTGGCAAGACAGAAGATGAGATCGTTTCGATGTGGAATTCCGTATATCCCACAGATCTAATCACCACAGACTAATCCTATCCCCTGCCCGCTTAATTGAGTATTTAGACGGTTTAACTCTGGTTAAGCCCATCACTTACAAGTTAAGGTTTTTGGGCGTATGTCAAGGCCATTTTCTGGCAAATTTGGAGCAGTTTTGGCCTTCAAAACTTGAAATCGGCATTTCGATGGTTTGGTTATCCAGGAAAACTT
>CAIWRB010000414.1 GCA_903914955.1 uncultured Chloroflexota bacterium
AAGAAAACAACTTCACTTCCCAATGCAGAAAAAACAGTGCCGCAATTATCTATCTATAAATTTATAACTTACAAACAAATAAATGGGGAGTGCATTATAACCTTTCAGTTGATGATATACGCGCTCAGCATGCCAGCCTTATGGCCCAGAGGCAGAGGGTAACTTAACCCCCTGCCCCTTATGCACTGCGAACGAAATGAAATTATGTAACTATGAAACTAGTTTTAATCTTGCAAGGATGTAAGCTGTCTGTTTATAGTATAGTTGCCATTTCCCCATTAAAGATGAATTGATGGTTTGGTACTATACCACCAATCTTTGATATTTAAATAACATAAAAGCCCGCCTCTCACAAGACGGGCTTCCTTTATGCTAGTGGCGCGTTTCAAAAGTTTTTCAACATAGTCGTTGTGATTTTACGAGAGAGAATCGTTATAACTATGTTGAATTACTTAGCAAACCTACCACTAGATTACACCGCAACTGACATTTGCTCCTTCGCGGATTCGAATCCCCGGCGCAACGCTTCGTAATTCTTGGGGAGTAAATGCTGATGCCTCGCTGGTAAATGCGCCTTCAGCGCGGCTTCAATTGTTTCCAGAGCCAATTCAGGCAAAGCAGCCAGCAGCGCGCCGACGGTTACCATGTTGGTTAATTTCCTGTCGCCGATCTGTTCCGCGATCTCATTCGCTGGGATAAAGACTGTATTGATGTCTGCGCGTTTTGCGCCGCGATCGATCATGGATTGATTGACAACCAACGTCCCACCTGTTTGCATCATGGTTTCATATTTATCATACGAAGGCAGATTGAGGGCGATGACCAGCGGCGGATTCTTCACCAGCGGCGAACCAATTTCATGGTCGGCAATGACAACGGTGCAGTTCGCTGTGCCTCCGCGCATTTCGGGTCCGTAGGATGGGATCCACGTTACTTGCTTGCCCGAATCCATGGCCGCATAAGCAATGACCTGACCTGCGAACAACACGCCCTGTCCGCCAAAACCTGAGATGATGATTTCTTTTTGCATGTGTTTTCCTCTTTATTTAAATACCAAGGAGGCAAAGGTCACGAAGTTTTTTTTCATTCTTCATAACTTATCCTTCAGCTTTATACTTTTATTTGCTTTATTGCTTCGCTGATCTTGTAATCACCGAGCGGATAAAATGGAACCATGTGCTCTTCTACAAACTTCAACGAGTTGACAGGTGTTATGCCCCAGTTGGTTGGGCAGGTGGAAAGCAGTTCGACCATCGAGAAGCCAAGTCCGCGTGACTGAGTTTCAAACGCCATGCGGATCGCTTTCTTCGCGAGGCGAATATTTTTCGGATCATGCAATGAGCGGCGTACGCAATAACCAACGCCATCTAATGTCGAAAGCATTTCTGCCACTTTGATCGGGTAGCCTTGTGTTTCCACATCACGGCCATTCGGTGACGAGGTGGTCTTCATCCCCGGCAAAGTTGTTGGCGCCATCTGTCCGCCGGTCATGCCGAAGTTCGCGTTGTTGATGAAGATAACGGTGATGTTCTCACCGCGCGCGGCGGCATGTACAATTTCGCCCATGCCGATCGAAGCCAGATCACCGTCACCTTGATAGGTGAAAACGATTCGGTCAGGCATCACACGCTTTACACCGGTTGCCATCGCGGGCGCGCGCCCGTGCGGGGCTTCCACAAAATCAGTGTCAAAATAATTGTAAGCAAACACCGAACAGCCCACAGGCGCGACGCCGATCGTTTTTTCGAGCACGCCCATCTCTTCCAACACTTCCGCCACCAAACGATGCGCCACTCCATGGGTACAGCCGGGGCAATAATGGGTGGGAGTATCTGTAAATCCTTCGGGTCTATCGTAGACTAAATTTTCAGTTGCCATGTTTACCTCTAAGCGTGCGCCATACGTTCAAGCCACGCGTCGCGCGGATGAACATCTAAACTTAATTTGCTTTTTGCCATGCGATGGATCTCGTTTAGGATCTCATCCGGGAATGGGAACGACTCCGCCGAGCCTCCCATAGAATTCGACGGGCACGCGGCCTTTTACCGCCAGGCGGACATCTTCCAGCATTTGACCTGAATTCATCTCTGTGACAAGGAACGCATCCGCCCGCGCTGTGAGCTGGTCAATCACCTTATAGGGAAACGGGCTGACAGTGATCGGTCTTAGCAAACCCACCTTAATTCCCTCAGCGCGTGCTTCACGGACTGCCGACAATGCGATGCGTCCAGCCGTGCCAAAGCCAACGACGACGATTTCTGCATCATCGAGGAAATATTCTTTATAACGAACTTCTTTGGCTTCGATGGTTCGCCAGCGATTAAGAACCCGTAGATTCATCTTCTCTTCTTCCGCGGGCTCAATGTAGATCGAGGAAAGAACCCGCCGTTCGCGTTTGCCCATTTTGGCGTCGGTATTCCAATCCCAATTTTCGCGATGGACAGGTTTCATCTCAGGCATTTCCGCGGGCTCCATCATTTGCCCCACACAGCCGTCGAGGATGACCATGCAAATTGCGCGGTATTTCTCTGCCAGGTCAAAGGAAAGAGCCGTTAGGTCAATTGCTTCCTGCACAGACGCGGGCGCGAGCACGATCGGTTGATAGTCACCATGTCCACCGCCGTGGACTGCCTGGTTGTAATCGCCTTGGGCTGGCGCGATGTTGCCGAGACCTGGTCCGCCGCGCATCACGTTGACCAAGACTGCGGGCACTTCTGTTCCCGCGATGTAGGAAATTCCTTCCATCATCAAACTCACCCCTGGGCTGGAAGAGGATGACATAACACGCACGCCTGTGCAAGCTGCCCCATATACCATGTTGATCGCGCCGAGTTCAGATTCGGCTTGCACGAAAGTTCTTCCAAGTTCGGGCATCCGCCGCGAGAGGTATTCCAAAATTTCTGTTTGCGGGGTAATGGGATAACCGAAGTAAGCCTCAAGTCCCGCGCGAACAGCGGTTTCTGCAATGGCTTCGTTTCCTTTCCATAATTCTTTTGGCATTTTATCTCCGTGAAAATTTTACACAGGAAGGAATTCTTTCATCCTTCATCCTTGCATTACAACAGCCGTCTTTGCCGTCACTTCACGATAGACCGTGATCGCCGCGTCTGGACAAACCAGCGCACAAATAGCACACCCCGTGCAACCGTCCTTGAACGTGTGCGCGGGGTGGTAGCCCTTGGGTGTCAGATGTGACATATTGAGCTCCATCACATCTTGCGGACAGGCGCTAATGCAAAGTTCACATCCTTTGCAATAAGTATCACTGACTTCGATCCAACCTTTTGCAGGCATTCAGTCTCCTTATATTTATTTGAGAAGTTAGACAGTAATTAGCGGGAATACCCGCCAGCCTGATTATGTCTCTTAGTGAAGGTTGTTGCCAGTGTAAAGCGTCACAAAGGATAGCGCCGAAGGTCATTGCTTTTATCTTATGAATTGCCCGGTATTTTCTTTCAATCGCTCATCTCCATTAAGTGACAGTCAAGAATGAACTCGGACGCGAAACGGAGACTGTTACTTGAGAGTATAAACCGCTTGTTTGTTGCGTGATCCTTCCAGCTTTTCCGCGATTGATAAATTATCCATCGGCATAAGTTGTTGCGCCACAGACTTACCGAGCAAATCTGTTGGAATGCCTTCGGTGTTTCAGTGTAAGCGAATGCGCTGAGGTGGTAGAATTAAATCCCATGAAAATCCATAAACTATTGGTTATTTCCCTTCTGACCGCCTTTTCGTTGCTTTCTGTTGGTGCTCTCGTTGCTTGCTCATCCTCGACTGCTGTGCCTCATGCAGACAAACCCAATATCATCCTGATCCTCACGGATGACCAGCCGTATCACACCTTGCAATACATGCCCACTGTGCAGAAGGAATTGGTGGCCAAGGGAGTGAATTTTACGAACGCGTATGTTACTACGCCTTTGTGCTGCCCAAGCCGTTCAAGTATTCTTACCGGATTATTTGTCCATAATCATGGCGTAATGACTAACAGGGCTCCCATTGGTGGTGCGACTGTGTTTAAAGATTCATCCACGCTGCCTGTGTGGCTGCAAAGTGCGGGATATCGGACAGCTTTGATGGGTAAATATTTAAATGATTATGACGCTCTCCCCGAAGGATATATTCCTCCTGGATGGAATGAATGGGATGCGTTTGTCAAAAAAGACCCTGCCAAGGATTTCTACTTCGGCTACACTCTCGATGAAAACGGTAAGACAGTCCAATATGGATTTGATTCCAAGGATTACAGTACCGATGTCCTGGGCGACAAGGCTGTTAATTTCATAAAAGAAAATCGAGACGTACCATTTTTTCTTATGTTTACACCTTATTCTCCTCATCAACCTTATATGGCGGCAGACCGTCATAAGGATCTGTTCAAAACATATGATACATTTTCTCCGTACAACCCGCCCAATTATTTTGAAGAAGATATCAGCGATAAGCCAGCCTGGCTCAATTCCTACGAACCGCAAACCAAGGATTATATTGAAAAGGTTTATCAACGCATGTTGCGCTCCCTCATGGGTGTAGATGATGCAGTAGCTGGGATAATAGCCGCGCTAGAGAAAGAAGGAATTCGAGATAACACGATCATCATCTTTATGTCTGATAATGGATTGGCGCTGGGAGATCATAGACTGATCGGGAAAGCCTGCCCGTATGACATTTGTATTCATGTTCCTTTTGTTGTTTCATATCCAGATAAAATATCCGCCGCTCGCGTAGATTTGAACATGGTACTGAATATAGATATTGCCCCCACCCTGACTGAGCTCGTTCGCATCCCCAAACCTTCTGCTTTCGATGGGCAAAGTTTCCTGCCCTTACTAACAGATCCGTCCGCGCAATTCCGCGATGGCTTTCTATTCGAGCAATACCAGGATGATGGTGAAGACCGCAGTATGACTTCACTTGTGCCAGCTTATGTTGGTTTTCGTACCAATGAATGGAAGTATGTTGAATATGAAACAGGTGAGCAGGAGCTCTATGATCTGAAGAATGACCCATACGAAATGGAAAACCTTATCAGCAAGCCTGGTTACGACGATGTGATTTCTGATTTACAGAAGAGAATTAATCAATTGAGGAGCAAATAGTTTTGATGAAAAAACACACGGTGGTTTTGTTGATTTTGATTTTACTAGGAGCAGGGTATTTCTTTTTATTCTGGTTGCCAAATTCTACCGGTGCGCGTGATTTCAATATGACTTTTATCTTTGAGCAGGATGAACCCGCTCAATATCCACATGTGATAAGGATGCTTGAACCGGGCAAAACAGCGGCGCGTACAGTTTATCGATTTTTTGCCTATCAGCACTACTATTTTGGTTTCCCATATTATTTTTATTCAGCGATGGTCTTGTTACCTGCAAAAATTTTCGGCGGATGGGAAAACGTCTCTCTCAACATGCTGCTTCTCAGGCAGTTTGTAAGTGTCCTGCCAATGCTTTTCGCAATCACCATCCTGGTGTATTTGCAGACTAGATTTCGATCCTATCTTGAATCCATTTCACTGTTTTTGATCCTTTTGGCTGTCCCTGCGGTTGTATTCAACAATATGTGGATCCATCCGGATAGCCTCGTTTTTTTGTTTATTGTCCTAACCTTTTTCTTTCTCGATAGGGATGATTTGCACTTTGGGAAAAATTTTTATTTCGCTGCGTTGGCTTGCGGGTTCGCGGTAGCAACCAAGTTGATTGGCTTGTTCTTCTTCCTTGCCATTCCCTACTATATTTTCCTTGGCTGGCATCGGGCACGGATCGATCTACGCAAGGCGTTGATCAGCGCAACATTTTTCGTCATCATTATGTTATCGACTTTTGTGCTGGCAAACCCATTCCTTTATTGGGCCTCAGAGAGAGTCTTTGCGTTCAAGACCCAGGCCAATCTTCATGAAGCAATGGGCAGTGGATTTATCGTTACGTACAATAACGGCCCGTTGTTATGGTTACAGGTCTTCGAAAAATGGTATGGATTGCTTATCTTTATCCTCTTTGCACTTGCCTCGGCCTTGATCGGTGCTTTCAAAGGGGAAAGGCGACTTCTAAACCAGTTAATCCTGTTTTGGTCTTTGCCGTTTATGGCATACATTACCTTTGCTTTGGTGATTCGCGCCAAACATTTTCCGCTTCCCATTCTCTTGCCGCTTTTTTCTGCCTTACCCTCTTATTTCACTTTTTTTGGCCCGCAAAAATTTACAAATCCATTTCGTGAATATCTAAGGGAAAATTCATTCCGCCTGGCATTGACTCTTATTGGGTTGGCGATAATCGGTGCACAGGTGGTTTTCAGCTTTGGGAAAAGCATACCGCTTTATTTGGATAATCTTCATCGCGAAGAGACCAGCCTACCCCTTCAATTTTATTCACGGCTTGAGCAGGACTATCTCTCGAAAATCATTCTGGATCGCAATATTGTTATTTTTCGCGACGTGATGATGTATATCCCCAATCTGTCTAAGTATGAAGACTATTTCAAGTGGGGTGTATCCAATTATGAGATCGCCACAAAGCAAAACCCCGATCTATTGATATTGAACAAACAGCATTTATATGATTACACTCAAGCGGGTCAGTTAGAGGGTGCCAAAAACCCTGATTTTGTATTTACGGTTGAATTTTACAAAAATGTTCTTAATGGAACTGTGAAAGGCTACACACTTCTTTACCAGGATGATTTTGGTATTGTTTATTTGAGCACGCCTTTGTATGAGCATTTTTTTACAACAAATTAATTTGGAGGATACCAAATGTCTGCTATGAAAAATCCTGTCATCATAGATGCAATTCGCACGCCGATCGGCGCATTGGGGGGTGTACTTGCCTCCATTCGCCCTGACGATATGGCTGCGCATGTTATCAAAGCCATTCTTGAGCGTAATCAAATTGACCCTGCGCTTATAGAAGAAGTATTTTTTGGATGCGCGAATCAAGCTGGTGAAGATAATCGCAACGTGGCGCGTATGGCGGCTCTGTTATCTGGTCTGCCAGTTGAAGTGGGCGGTGTAACTGTAAATCGTTTGTGTGCGTCTGGATTGAATGCGATCAATCAAGCTGCGCGCGCCATCAGAGCGGGCGAAGGGGATGTATATATTGCGGGCGGAGTCGAATCTATGAGCCGTGCACCCTACTCACTTCCAAAAGCGGAAGCGGGTTATTCATTCGGAAATTTAATAGCTTATGACACAGCCCTCGGCTGGCGTTATCCAAATCCAAAAATGAAAGAAATGTATGGCACCGATTCAATGGGCGAGACTGCCGAGAACATCGCGAAGGAACGCTCACACATTACGCGCGAGATGCAGGATTCGTTTTCTGTGCGTTCACATCAACGTGCGATTGCGGCAATTGACTCAGGCAGATTTAAACAAGAGATCATCCCCCTTTCCATTCCACACAAAAAAGGTGACTCAAAGATCGTTGATACAGACGAACGTCCACGACGGGATACTACAATGGAATCACTTGCCCGGCTCAAGCCTGCTTTTGCAAAGGAGGGCGGAACTGTTACGGCTGGAAATTCGTCTGGATTAAATGATGGCGCTTCTGCTTTACTGATCATGAGCGAGGAGAGAGCGAAAGGATTGAATCTTAAGCCGCTTGCGCGCATCGTGACTTCTGCTTCGGCGGGCGTGCCTCCGCGAGTGATGGGATATGGCCCCATCCCCGCGACGAAGAAGGCCTTGGAGCGGGCTGCTTTGCAAATGAAAGATATCGGCTTGATGGAGTTGAACGAAGCCTTTGCTATTCAATCCCTCGCAGTGATCGAAGGTTTGGATATTGATCCTGAGCTTGTCAACGTCAATGGCGGCGCGATCGCCATTGGACATCCACTCGGATGTTCGGGTGCGCGCCTCGTCACAACACTTGTGCATGAAATGAAACTGCGCGGCAATGTGAAATTTGGCGTAGCAACTCTCTGTGTTGGGGTTGGCCAGGGTGAAGCGACTATCCTTGAGTATCTTGGATAGTTACAAATTGGATGTCACTACTTATTAAAAGGATTACCATGAAGAAAATAATAGTCCCAATTTCATTTTTGATCCTTGCTGCGGTTGCTTGTAGTTTATCTTCGAAGTCGAATCTTTTACCAGTGCCGCCAACCATAAAGCCTGTAGCGGCTACTACGATAGTAATTCCAACCTTAAAGCCTGCTTCGGCTACGAAGGTAGTTACACCAACCCTAAAATCTGCATCTGCCACTTTGGAAGTTTCACCGACCCAAACTTTTCAACCCCCCACGTTTACTTCTGTTGCGCCTGTTCAACCTGATCCATCAAATACAATTCGGTTTGACGCTGGTGGCACGTGGATGGATTTGTTGGATAATATCAATCCGGGCGCCAGCAAGACCTATACCTTGAATGCAACGAAGGGACAGATCATGTCTGTTTCCATTCTCTCTGGTGATGTAGCCGGTGCTTGGGGCTATTTTCCAATTGAAATAAAAGGAAGCGATGGGACTCTCTTATGCCCTGTTCAAGTCAATGATGAATGTGATTTTTGGCGCGGCAAACTACCTCTGACCCAGGATTATTTCATAAAGGTCAAACCAGGCGGCGACTTGACGAATTTCACCCTGCGCGTTGCCATAAATCCGCCTGGAAAATCTGAACAACTCTTTCAATACAAAAATCCTGCCACGGGACTTTCTCTCACTTATTCCGATCGATTTGGCCCCGTTCGTTTTCCATCATCAGCCAATAACAAAACAAATTCAGAATTGGTGCTCCAATTTATTGATACGAATTCCTATGTAAAAACAAATCTGAGCGAGGTATATTTCCTGCTTGGTTCATCGGCTGAGCCGCAGATTGTGGCATCATGCACGGATGTCAACCAAAGCTTCGAGCCTGAACAATTAGACGGGAATGAAGTCATTAATGGTTATACCTTTGTCCACAGCAGAGCGGAAGGCGCGGGTGCGGGCAACTATTATCAGCAGGAAATTTATCGCATGGTCAATAAGAACGTGTGCTATGAAGTGATCTATTTCATCCATTACACGAATATCGGCAATTACACGCCCGGCCAGGTAACAGAATTTGACATGAATGGATTATTGCAGAAGTTCAATATGATCCTTTCTACATTTAGTTTGAAGTGATTCCTGATTGTTCTTTCTTTGATGTAAAATTGATGCATGCCGAAACTAAAATATTACGTAGTTTGGAAAGGGCGCAAAACAGGTATCTTTACTTCATGGGCGGAGTGCGAAAAACAAGTAAAAGGTGTTGTTGATGCACAGTTCAAAGCCTTTGAAAGTGAAGTTGAAGCGGAGGCTGCGTTCCTTGCCAGGTATGATGATTTCCAGAGGAAATCACCTTCCAGTGGAAAATGGAAGACAGCCAGCGTCCAACCCGTTTTTCCTTCCATTTGCGTGGATGCGGCCTGCAGTGGTTCGCCTGGCAAAGTGGAATACCGTGGAGTGAATACAAAAACAGGCGAGGATATCTTTCATGCCGGACCGTTTGCTCAGGGAACGAATAATGTGGGTGAGTTCCTCGCGATCGTTCACGCCTTGACTTGGGAGGGAAAGCATAACTCGCATGTCACTATTTATTCTGATTCGCAAAACGCGATCTCCTGGGTGATCACGGGTATTTGTAAAACCAATCTTAATCACACACAAAAAAATGCCCTGCTCTTTGCCCTTATTCACAGCGCAGAGAATTGGCTGGCAGAGAACGAACTTCCTGAGAATAAGATATTGAAATGGGATACCAAATTATGGGGCGAGAATCCTGCAGACTTTGGACGTAAGTGAATCACCGAGGATCAATGGGTAATTTAAGATGAAGTGGCTGTCGTGGTCATGGTCGTTTGGCCGCATACGTGGTGTGGATATC
>CAIWRB010000415.1 GCA_903914955.1 uncultured Chloroflexota bacterium
AATCCGCAGACGGTCGTGGGCGATCCATGATGGCATTCTCGGCGAACCATTCACAAAAGTAACCATGTACAAACGTGTGGGGGTTTCAGCAGGCATCAACACCTCACCAAATTGCAATTGGTAATGAGATTAAATTTAAAACAAAAAAAGAGACCGCAAAGGCCTCTTTTTTTGTTAGGTAGCGGGGGCAGGACTTGAACCTGCGACCTTCGGGTTATGAGCCCGACGAGCTGCCACTGCTCCACCCCGCATCGAATGGACGAAGATATTACCATAATAATTACTGAATAGTCAAGCAATGTTGAAAACTTGTTGAATGCTGATCAAATTAACAACGAACATAATTATTGTGAATCTTAAAGAAATAGTACCAAAGAACAAAAACAGTTTGTTAAGATTTAGTGTATAATAATAAAACCTTAACAAATACAATTCATCAAAATATTTGTAAGCAAACTCTTATTCTAGAAGCAGGCGTTATCCACTATTATGAAGACCACCACACTACTGGTCATTGAAGCACGACATGCAGAAATCCCTTCCTTCGCATCAGATCTGCAGAAGAAGGGATTTGATGTACAAATTGCCCAAAACGGCAGTCAAGCAGTTGCGCGTCTTAAAGAAGTCAGCCCAAGCCTCGTTGTTATCAACGCGGCTTCACTAAGAAGCACAGGCTTGCGCATCTGCCAATCCATCCGCGAAAAAGATTCAAAACTACCGATCATTCTTATCCTCGAAACCGATAATGAGGTCAGCAAAGACGCAGCGGATGCAGTCCTTGCCTTGCCATTCACAGTTCAAAAACTTGTGAACCGCATCAGACCACTTTTACCTGGTGACGGAAAAAATGTTTTACACGTTGGGCCGATTCGACTCGACCTCGAAAAACGCCGTGTGCGCTGTCTCGGCAAGAGCACAAAACTCACCCCGCGCCTCGTCACATTATTAAATTTATTAATGGAAAAACACGGTGAAGTAGTGGAACGAGAACCACTCTTCAAAAAAGCCTGGGAAACTAATTACACCGGAGATACCCGTACGCTCGACGTCCACATCTCCTGGCTTCGCCGGGCAATCGAACTTGACCCAAACAATCCGAAACTACTTAAAACGATTCGCGGCGTTGGGTACCGTCTGGATATCTAATTGAAACTCTTTTCCTTGAACTGTAACCAATCGGATGCACACACGAAGCGTGCGTCCGATTTTTATTTTTAATTCGAGGGGAAGCTCACCGCTTCGCACATGGCGTTGAGCCTGCGCCGCGCTCTTGAATATTTTCCCATCCCAATCCGGGTCCACCTCCCAGTAATCTATGTCGAGACCAGTATCCAGACTGACAGAATCAGAACTGACCTTCACTTTGGTTTTCTTAACATCATGAGAAGTTATATTTTTTATTGAAGAATCTCGCTCGAGCGAAAAAGCTGAATTTGTTTCAGCTAATCGACTGCGTGCAGTATAAACGGCGCGGACAGACTCATCGCTTGTTATGAATTTGCGGCCATTCCTTTCCGCAACCACAGAGGTGGTTCCCGAGCCGCAAAAGAAGTCAGCTACCAGATCACCTTTATTTGATGAAGCGCGAATGATCCGTTCCAGCAACGCCTGTGGTTTCTGAGTTGGATAGCCGGTACGTTCATTGTGCAAGCGTGCCACAACCGGGAAGTACCACCAATCTTCAGGGACTTTGCCGCGTTCAAGGTTTGGGATTTTTCCAAAACCAGCCTTACGTGATGAGCTGAAAGTTGTGACTGTATTTGGGCTGTACGGCTCGCGGACAGCATCTGCATTAAATGTATAATCCTTGCCTTTTGCGTAAGCCAGGATCGTGTCGTGCTTGCGGTTGAACGCACTTCTAATCGGAGACGGTCCGTGATAGGTCCAAATGATCTCATTGATGAAAACGCCTTCCTCGCCGAATAATTCATCCAACAGTAAACGAGCGTAGGCGTCAGCGTGCCAATCGAGATGAAGGTAAAGCGTGCCGTTCGGGGCAAGCAAACGAACCATTAATGCAAGGCGGTCATATAAGAATTGCAAATATGAATCCAGATCAGGCCAGGCATCGTGATAACCTTCGACCATCTTCCACTTGGATGGTTTGCGGGAATCTTCTCCACGGCCAACACGCGCCGAAAATTTTCGATTGGTAAAAAATGGTGGATCTGCGTAGATCAGGTTGATTTGGCCTTCGTATTCCGGCAGAAGCGCAGACATGATCGAGAGATTTTCCCCAAGGATAACCCGTCCGTCAGGCAGCGCACTCGGATAGCCACGTCCCTTCGGGTAGAGAATTTCATCCTGAATAAGAGTGGCAGGTTCAGGGTCAGCGAAATGCTTACCCTTCCAGTTAAGGTTTGGCATAAAATGTTGTCGACTCTTTCGGTTGAGGAATTTTCTCGCAGACAGGAAATCCGTAGAATGAATTAATAGTGAATCTCCACCATTGTGCCAAGCCCGCCGTGATTCGAGGTTGATTGGTTTGAGTGTGTAGGTTTCGCCCAGCGGAAGATCCAATTGGCTTCGTTGCTGCGCATGTTGATGCAGCCATGACTCATTGGAAGCCCAAAATTTTCGTGCCAATAGGTACCGTGGAAGGCATGGCCTGCTTTCGTAAAGAATGAGGTCCAGGGGATGCCGGGCAGCACATAATTATCCACATCGGCCAGCAGGTTACCGGTGGTCTGGCTGCCAAAGTAACTATAGCCCATATGCTTGGATGGCACTTTATCGAGGATCGTAAACTTCCCGCTCGGTGTTGTAGTTTTAAGTTCATCAGAACCGCCGGGACTGCCGGGAATACCGGAAGAAATATTTGTCTGAAAAACCGGCTTTCCATATTCATAAGCGATCAGGATCTGCGTGGTAAGGTTGACCTCGATGAATTTCTGTTCATAAGGAATGTCTGGAGTGATCGGCTCCATGAAAACGGGCGGCAAAATTCGAAGGTGAATTGCGGGCACAAAAAACGATACGTTGGAGTCAAGCTCATCAAATACGCGGTACCACGAGCCGCTGTAATCAGCCATTTTTGGGCCTTCTTCTACATTATCCACCCAATGGACGGAACTATAATAAAATGGCGGGGCAAGCGGTTCCCATCCAAAAGCTTTTGAAAAACGATAAGGCGTCGTAAAAGGAACTGCTACTTCGGCGAGTATTCTTTTTCCGGCAGGAATAGTATCAAGCGGAAGTTGATAAAGGGTTTTTACGCGCTGTAAACGTCCGCGATGGATATATCCGCCCCAGGTACGATACCAAATTGGGTTATGTTTCGGTGTTTCCGCCTTTACTTCCTGATACACATGCACAAGTTCATCGCGATGCCAGGTCAGCTCAATGCGGCTATCGTCGGTGGGTGCTTTACGCACAGGCATATCAGCGGTCGCGATTCGCACTACAAAACTATCCTCAAAGCTGGTAAGTCCCGGGATGAAAGGCGAAAAAGCCAGCCCACCCAGGGTGAGACTACCCAGTTTTAAAAAATCGCGTCTTGATAATTGAGATTTCATGAAGAAAATTGTACACCATAATCTTTAAGATTTAATGAGAATATATTAAAACAAAAACTGCCCTGCGCGTTTGCGCAAGGCAGTCAGAGTATTCCTTTTTATTATGCTTCGACTGTTTCGGCGATCATATCTTTAAGCAGGATCTCCAGTGCCATTGAATGGCCGCAGCGTTGGTGGGTAATAAAGAACTCGCAATCGCAGTTAAAAACACCGTCATTATAAGAAACATGGTGCTCGCTATTATCGCCGTGGAACTTTAGATCGAACTGGTTGAAGTGAAAGCGATGCCGATCCTCTGCGTAACGTTTTGCCTTTTCTACCTTACCGATCAGTCCAGAATCCATTGTATTTGTCTCCTTTTGTAGGGAATATAAAAAGATACACGCGGACATATCCGCGTGTATCTAATCAACGAACTTGAGTATTTCCGTGAAATAATCGCATGTTGGCGTTACCTCGATAACTTGAGTATAGTACTAATCAAAGTGCTAGTCAACTCTGAATTTTGGATTTTTTTTGTTCATCAAGGAGGCGTAACGAGATATCAGATGAAACCAGGGCGGAGACCATCTCACCTTTTGGATACCTTTGCGGATCACATTCCGCATCTCATCCGGCCCTGAGAACTGGTCCAGCAGCATGAGGCTTTTCCCCACCTCAAATGCCGCGTGCGCATCCGAACCAACAGTCGCTGCGATATTGTGTTTTTGGGCAAACCCTTTTGCTTGACGGTTGAACCACGGGACCATACAGCGTGAATTATAGACTTCTATGGCATCCACAAATGGCAAAATTTCCAGCAGGTCATTTTCTTTCCAACCGCCTGCTCGCAGCACATCAAATGGATGAGACACGCTGATAAATGCTCCCTGCTCCTTCAATCTTCTGATCGTCTCACTTGGCGTTAGGAGCGGGGGAATCTCATCCGTCACAAAGGCCGCCAGGATCTCCCCCTTGGTAGTCATGATCTCCTCGCCAACGATGATCAATTCAGGGTCGATCACCTTCGCCTCCCGCGCACCCGCTATCGAGTTGTGATCCGTAATGATGACCCGATTAATTCCTTTGCTGTGCGCCGTTGCGATCAAGTCAACTGGACGGGTTAGGGAATCTTTCGAAGCATAAGTATGACAGTGAAATTCAACAGATATCATGAGAGGCCACTTGAAAGCAGAATGTCAATGATACATATTAACCCAGGCAGCCAGGGTCGGGTGCGAAAGTATTATTCATGCATCTTATGAACAAATCACCACTGATCAATTTTTTTGTATATTAGTTTGTATATTAGTTGGATGAAGGAAACAGACTCAGCTATCTTGGATCAACAAATGAACGCTGGCAGTGCCTGTTACGCGACCGGTTAATAAGCCGTTTGCCCTTTGTAATATTTTAACTACTTTCCCCCGAGTCTTGAGATTGTTCAAACCATTTGCAGTTATGTTATGTTTTGGTTTTTTGTTTAGGGAAAATTCCGTTTTGATGATCAAATTAAAATTCTCATCACTACTGTCAAGTTCCTTTTCAAGCAAATCGATTACCTCTTCCGCGAAGTCAAAAAAACTCTTCGTTGAGGCGTCATCTTCAGATGTTAATATTTCAATGCCATTGAAAACAACTTTTTTATCCATCACAATCAGCCTAAATCTCACAAACTCTTCAGGGGAAACAATAATAAGGTATAGCATACCTTATTATTCCAAACGTGAAGTTATTGTTTTATATCAAACTCATTGCAAATTCATTGCAAGTTTTTGTTGTTGAAAAAAAAAACACTTAATGGTAATATAGACAAGTAAAAATAAATAAAAAGCCCGTTGTCAGGCGCCCCATATAGTTGTGGGGCTAAGTTGGCAAAAATTATAATTAATGATTACCGATCCGACGGAAGTATTTTTTAGGAATGGATCGCGGGGGTAAGCTACCCACATCAGTAATAATTAGGTATACTTGCACTTAAGGGAACACATCGATGAAAACGACACCGCACAATTTGGATGAAGGGCATTTGTATTTGCTGGATCAGCAAAAAGTAAAGACAAATGATTCATTTTCTTCGGTTCACACCAGGGAAGATTATGTTTCCGATTCGGGACTGGATGTTATTCTTGAACCCATCCAATCTGATTCTTATGACCTGAGTTATACCTGCCTCCTCATTCCACGCTTTCCATCCCATCAAATAAAAGGCGATCTGGCGGATTTCCTAACCGTATGGCTTCAACAGATTTGCATTTCTTACGCCTGGCGTTTGGAATTTTCGACCGCGCATCCAAATTATTTTCAATGGGGCCTCCGGGTGAATGCGTCGGTAACACCCGCCGCTTTTATGCATCTTATTCGCAGTGAAACATCAAATTTTATTCTTTCCAATTTTGGTCGCATTGCAAAAGAGAATTTATCTGACGATTTTTGGGCACCCGGCTTTCTGGTAGTCCTCGGTATACGACCCCACTCTGACGAAATGATCGAAAATTATATTCAAATGACACGCCGCCGGCAAGGGTTGCACACTTTGTGATATCCAAGAGTCGTTCTGGCAAAAAACTTTATCGAACAGGATTCTTCAAATGTCCAACGTGACAATAAAAAGAGTGGGAGAGCTATTACGTTGTGTCTTTGAAATCCTTTGGAATAAACCTGATGGCTTGTCTGCCAAAGAAGTATTATCACTCATCCCTGGATCCATTCAATTAACCGAAGAGGAACTTAAGTATTCCTCCATCACCAACCTGCCGCGCTACGAACGGATCGTGCGGCTGGCTTCGATTCCGATCGTACATGCAGGTTGGTTGATAAAAACTGAACAGGGTCGCTGGTATATTACCGAGGATGGTTATCAGGCTTGCAGAAAGTTTGTAAATGTTCAAGATTTCTATAAAGAATCCATGCGTCTATATGAAGATCTCAGACAGTCGCCTGCTGAAAGTATTATGGTATTGGAAATTGCCCAGGAAATGGCGTGGGTGCAGATCGAAAAACATTTTCGGCAACTACATCACACAAAACTTCAATCCATGCTTGCCGAGCTCCTGCGCGCTATGGACTACTTCCCTTCCTGGATCGCCCCTCCAGAAAAAAGCCGTGGGAATATTGACGTGATAGCGTTTGTAGACCCAATCGGCGCAAAAGGGCGAAGGATCATAGCGCAGGTAAAACATAAAGGTCAGGCGGTAACTCTGGAAGGCGTTAGAAGTTTTTCCTCCACATTAGGCTCGAACGACTACGGGATTATCTTCTCAACTGGTGGTTTTACGAACGAAGCCATGCGTGCAGTGGCTTCAGGTGTTTTTGATAAAATAACTGCGCTGGACACTAATGCCTTTTTTGATTTGTGGAAACAATACTACAGCCAGTTGAGCCAGGAAATCCGTCATTTATTACCATTGAAAAGTATTTATTTTCTCTCAAGAGATCCATAGTTTCCGCAAAGGAATAAATGGTAAAACAATCTGAAAAACGCCAAACAGCAAGCACTCAGGCCTTTTACAGCAAATCCTTCAAAGATGGGCTTGGTATTCTTAATGACGAAATCCAACTTGCTTTTCAATGGCAAAGGCCGAGCATCCTGCTGGCCGTTCACAATTCAATATTAAGTCAGGTCAAAGCTCAGCACGCTCTCGAGCTTGAAATTATTAAATCGAATAAAAAAGTGACGCGGGTCAAGGCGGATAGTAAATCACCGGACGTAATTAGCACGATCTGCCGCACATCGAATCGTCAGGAAATAGTTTTTTTTGTTTCCGAACTTGGAAACGTGGAAGACCCGCTCGTTCTCGAAATATTTCATGCACTCAACATGCACAGGGAACTGCTTGTTGAACAACAAATACGCGTCGTTTTTTGGCTTACAAAACTAGAAGCGGCGAATTTACCGCATTACGCGCCAGACTTTTGGGCTTTTCGACATCGCGTTGTTGAATTTGCTCGTTGAAAACCGACATCTTTAGGAACTGGCGTCCCCACCCTTATATTTTTATTCAAAAATGAATATATGCATTATGCCGTTCCATGCATAAAATCTCCTGATACATCGCGGTTCATAAGTAGATTGCAGTAAAGTGGTTTCCCCCAAGACACAGGAGCACCCTTGATCCTTAGCAAAAAAAACACCGACACATCCAGTCTTTCGATCCTTGTGGCAACAATAGTTGTCTGGGGATTATCGTATTTTCTATATAAGCTGGGAGTGTTTCCCTTTTCCTTGCAGGTTTTAACTTCGATAAACTATTTTTGCATGGCGGTTGCGGCAACTGCTCAGTTTTACTTTTCACTTTATTACACAAATCGTCTAAGTTGGATGAACAACCGCACGCGCTGGATGAATCGTTTTGCGCTATTTTTTTTCTTTTTAACACCGGTGGTCATTCAAATTATTATTTGGAACGAATCATTTAGGAGTCTGTATTTAAGCGGGGAAAACAGCATCGTGAAACAGATCAATACATTTTACATCTTCACCATTCTTGCCGCGAGTAACCTGTTCCTAATTGACACCTTTGCACGAAAGCCGAGCATTCATTTTGTTCGCGCAGGAACGATCGTAATAGGTGCCCTCCTTCCATTCTTGAGCCGCCTGACAACTGTGTTCGGGATTAACATTGAAACTGAAATTCCGCTTTCCCTGCTTTCTTATTCGCTGGCAACTGCAGGGTTTTCATATGGGATCTTTAGTAGCCGGTTAATTGAAACCACCCCAATTACTCGTGACCTGGTGGTGGAAGGCATGGACGACGGCTGGATGGTCGTTGACCACCAAAATAAAATTGTCGACATAAACTCATCAGCCGAGGAAATGATCGGGCTCTCTCATAAAAAAATATACGGCGAATCAATTGATCAAATTTTAACAGATTGGCCCAATATTTTACACTCCACCAAAGGAAATAAAGAAATTGAAATGCGTCGAAGTGTAAAATCCAAAAAGGATTGGCGCTATTTAAACATTCGTATTTCCAAATTGACGGATCAAAACAATGAGAGTTTTGGACATCTGATCCTTTGGCGGGATATTACAGGACGCAAAATGGCAAACGACGCCCGCCAGCGTGCTCGCGATGAATTGCTTGTTCTCCTAAATGCTGTATCCAGCGCGGCCAGTCGCTCTGTGGATTTGGATGAATTTCTATCAGAATCCAGTTATCAAATCGTATACTCTTTTCGAAGCCAGGCCATTGCCATATTCCTGACCGAAGAAAATAAAGGCAGCCCGCTGAGCCTTGCATTAAAATCTCAATTTGGTTTTCAAGCCGACCATGTCAAGGAAATCCAAAAAGATTCACTTGCGGCGACCATTTACGAGTGGCTGACACACAATGAAGATAACCAGCCGTTAACGATTGATAACTTCACCGATTCGGTCAACGTTCCAGCAAACCTAAAAAAACTGGGCTTTGACTGCGTTGTGCTTATTCCGCTTATTATTTCCACACAGAATGAAAAGAACATAATCGGCTGTTTGTGCCTCGGACGTAATGAAAGCATTACCTACAGTCAGGACGAGGTCATTCGATTATCCACCATCTCAAATCAAATTGCCACACTGATCGACAACAATCGCAGAAGGCAATATGCGATCGCTCTCTCTGAACGTCAACGGCTATTGCGCGACTTGCACGACTCGGTTAGTCAAAAACTATACGGGTTGGTCGCCCTTACTGAGGCAGCGCAGGCTGGAATGGAAGCCGGATCCGAGATCGCTCCCCTGCAGGTATTAACCCGCATCGGAGAAAATGCCAGACAAGCCGTGAAAGAAATGCGCCTCTTCCTATATGAAATGCAACCCGTTGATTTAAAAGATGGGTTGGTATCCTCATTGCATCATCGCCTGGCCGCTGTGGAAGGACGCGCAGACATCAAGGCCCGCCTGGTGACAGATGAAATTATCGATCTGACAAAAGACAGGGAGATCGCGCTCTACTATATTGCGCAGGAAGCGCTGAATAATATTCTCAGGCACGCCCATGCAAAAATAGTTTTGATCACCTTAAAGCAAACTCGTCAAAATGTTATACTAAAGATAGTTGATGATGGCCGCGGCTTTGATATCAAAAAAATTGACGGTGGCGGCTTGGGGCTCGGCAATATGAAGGAACGCGCATTACAGGCAAATGGCAAGTTCAAGCTGATATCAGCTCCTGGTGCAGGAACGCAGATCACCATAACGGTTGGAAGGAAGAGCAAATAATATTATGAAAGCAATTCGCATCCTGGTAGTTGACGATGAAAGCGTAGTTCGTGACGGCGTAGTTACCATTCTCTCATTTCAGACCGACATGAAAGTTGTTGGCGAAGCCGAGAATGGAATTAAAGCCGTGGAGATCGCCCGCCAAACGAAACCTGATGTTATTCTTTTGGATCTGGTCATGCCCAAACAAAGTGGATTGGAGACCATTCCAAAATTAAAGAGTGTATCCGCAGATTCAAACATCCTCGTTTTAACCAGCTTTGATGAAAGCGACCTTGTTTACCAATCCATTAAAGCCGGGGCATTGGGGTTTCTACTAAAAGATGCCACCCGTGTGCAGTTATTACAAGCAATTCGCGATGTGGCAAAGGGGATGGCATCCATTCAACCATCCATTGCCTTGAAAGTTATAAACGAAATAGACCATCCGGCGGAAATGGTCTATACAGCGAATCCTTTAACGCCCAGAGAGCTTGAGACTTTGAAGTTGATTGCCCGCGGGTTAAGTAATCAGGAAATTGCATCCACTCTTTTTGTCCACGAAAGAACCGTGGCAAAATATGTGAGCAGCATCCTAAACAAACTCCACCTGGCCAACCGCACCCAGGCTGCTTTATATGCGATCAATGAAGGTTTGACAGAACCTAAAAAATAAAATCATTTATTAATTTTCTAACAACGCCTGCCCGCGCCTTTTAATGCGCGGGTATTTTTTTTGTCATTTTATAATTATTACAACTGCGCAAGTCTATACATTAACTGGCATGGTCATTTTCACCCATTTGTACGTCGCAATTATCCATAAAACCCATTTGAGAAACACCAGTTTTGTAGATTTCGAAAAATCGAGTTGATTCATATAATAATTACATAAACAACTTGAATACGAATTTTTTTAGGAGAAGCAAATTGTTCCTTGGACATTACTTTAACCAGTTGAAGCGCTCAAACCAAATTTCTATACCTTCCAATTGGAGAAGATTAATTTCGGGCAGAGTTTACCTAACCCAGGGATTTGATCAAAATTTGCTTATTCTTGGGGAAGACTCATTTCATGAAATATATCTGCGCATCACCTCACTCAATATTGCAGATCCGCTTGTCCGTTTATTTTCACGAATGTTCCTCGGCAAAGCCAGTTTTGTAGAGGTAGATCGAAAAGGCGCCATATCCCTGCCTGTAAACCTTATGGAATACGCAAACCTGGAGAGTGAATTTGTCATTGTCGGGCAGGGGGAATATTTGGAAGTTTGGTCACCAGAGTTATGGCGTCAACAACAATCAGAAATTAATGACGCTCAAGCCAATGCACAAAGGTTTTCCACATTCACCATTGCTACTCGTTGAGAAAGCAAAATACATCCAGTAAAAAAGGGTACCGTCATGAATAAAATCCGCATTCTCGTTGTTGATGATCAAAATGTTGTTCGCGAAGGAATGGTCGCCATCCTTTCGCTCCAACCGGACATGGAAGTTGTTGGTGAAGCTGAAGATGGTATTCAGGCTGAGCAGATCGCCCGAAAAATGAAACCCGACGTGATCCTTCTCGACATGGTTATGCCGCATCAAGATGGGCTGACAACCATTCCCAAGCTAATGGAGATCTCGCCTAATTTTCGCATCCTGGTTCTCTCCAGTTTCGCAGAAAGTAATCGGGTTTATCAAGCCATTAAAACAGGGGCGCTCGGCTACATGTTAAAAGATACTCCGCGCGCAGAGCTCCTGCAGGCTGTCCGCGACGTGGCACGGGGCCAGGCATCCCTCCATCCATCGGTAGCCATCAAGGTGATTCATGATTTTAATAACCCAACGATCAGCGAAAATCAGTTCAGCGAGCATTTAACTCCACGCGAAATGGAGACCTTGCGTCTGATCGCACAAGGTTTGAGCAACCAGGAGATCGCAATGACCCTTGTTGTGCATGAACGAACGATCGCAAAATATGTCAGCAGCGTCTTGAACAAGCTTCATGTTACCAACCGGACGCAAGCTGCGTTGTATGCCCTTCGTGAGGGAATGGCTTCTTCCGCAATTTAGGACGTCTGTGAATTTCGGTATGGTCAATAATATCCATATGACCGGCCACTATCAACTGGTCATTAGCCATCCTAAAAGAAACTAGGTTTTCGGCTATACCATCAACATCTTGTTTTATATAATATTTTCAACACTTAATCAGAGGATCAATGAGTAATTTTGAATATTTAAAAGCAACAGAATTTGACAGAGCCTGGCTTAACTTTGAATTGGATCTGCCGCTCAAACCTGGTTCCAACGGGCAGGCCAACTCGTTTTATATTGATCGTCCGGGCAATCCGATCAACGAATTAACTGATGCTTTGCTCGCGTCCTTCTATCGTCCTCCTAAGTTCTTCTTCTCCGGCCATCGCGGTTGTGGAAAATCCACTGAATTGCTCCACCTCTTGAGCAACAGCGACATTCAAAAGAAATATTGGCCGATCAACTTCAGTATCCGTGAAGAGACCGATATTATTGATCTTGATTTCCGTGATGTACTGCTTGCAATCGGAAGCCGCTTATTCCGTGAGTATCGCAAAAAAGGCGGTGAACTCCCGGACCAACTGCTTAAGGAATTAAACGGCTGGAAAGGTAAAGTGGAAAAACAGATCTCGACCATTTTGGACGGACGCGTTTCAGGTATAGAAGTTGGCGCTTCGATCGATGCTTTTTTCGCAAACGCCGGCCTAAAGATGAAACTGGAACCCGTCACACGCGTTGAGCTGCGCCAGATCGTCGAGACAGATATCACTGGACTGATCGCAATCATTAACCACATTGCCGCAGCCATATACAGCCAGGAACACCGCATCCCTTTGATATTGATCGATGACATGGATAAACCAGATCTGGACCGGGCGCGCACCATTTTCCACGACCACCGCGAGATCATGTTGCAACCGAACTGTGCCATTGTTTACACCGTCTCAAGTGCGCTGTTTTACAGCAAGGAATTTGACTCCATTCGTGATCAGGCGCTCTTTTTACCAAACATTAATTTGCGCACTGCGATCGATGCTGACCAACCCCTTCAAGAAGGTTATCGCACACTGGAAAAATTCGTCTCTGTCCGCATGGATTCAAAATTGATCCAGCCGTCAGCGTTAGATCAGGCGATCACCTACAGCGGCGGCGTGTTTCGTGAACTGGCGCGTATTGTCCGCACCGCAATTGGCAGAGCCAGGCGGCGCAAATCCACCCAGATCGAAATAGCTGATATTGAATGGGCAGCGACCGAGATCCGCAACGAATACCGTCGCATCCTCGATAAGGAAGATCTGAAACTCCTAAAAGAGGTGCATGGTCATAAAAGGCTCGAATATAACGACCGCTTGCGACCACTGCTTCAACTACTTGCCCTTCTCGAGTATCGCGACGAGGAAAACTGGTGTGATGTGCACCCTGTATTAAGGAAAATGTTATGACAACCTCTGGTGTCATTCAGCAACCGTATATGAATTCGTTCGATGAACGAATTGAAATCCTCTGGGAAGAGCTCGAACTCGCCATCGAATGGGATCGTCCTTCTGTTCTTTTGGTTGTTTACAACTCAGAATATATACGCGCGGATGCCGAAACTGCCCTCAAAAATGTTTTGATCGAACGAGGACAAAAATTGGTTCACATCCAAATGAATGAAAAACCAGAAACCAACCTCATTTCCGTACTGCAGAATTTTCAAACAACTGATGGGCACGTCTTCTTTATTCATGGGTCAGATACGAAGCAAAGAAATATTCTTGCCAAACTTGGCAACCACCGGGATATTCTTAGCCATAAAAAGATCCGCCTGGTAATCTGGCTTACATCAAATGGACTTGCCGAACTAGCACACAGCGCATCTGATATCTGGGAATGCCGCCAGCACGTGATCGAATTCCTTGAAACTCCAGACTCTGAAAAAATCCTGCAAGACGCCATTGAATCCGCCTGGCAAGGTGCCGAAGAGTATTCTGATCCTTTTGAAGACACAGATGAAAACATCAGTATTCACGAATCCGCCCTAACCGACCTGCCCGAAAAAGCGGATACCACATCCACTCGCGCTAAACTTTTACTGACACTTGGTATTCTCAATTGGCGCAAAGGCAACTTCGAGAAAGCAGATGGACTATTGCAAGACGCGCTCAAAGCCGCCATTCGATTGGAAGATAGCTGTTTTGAAGCTGAATGTTTTAACGCGATTGCCCTCGTCAAATTCGCGCAAGGCAAAAATGATGAGGCGATCGAAGCATACAAACAAGCGATCGAGATCGCTCCCGAGCAGATCTTTGTCTGGAACAACCTCGGCAATCTGTGTATGAAGATCATGCGTAATGATGAAGCAATGCTTGCATTTCAAAAAACACTTAAGCACAATCTTAAGGATCCCATCGCATGGAACGGTCTTGGAACCTTATATTACCGGATCGGGTACATTGACGACTCGATCGCCGCATATCAAAAGGCCATCGAATACGCGCCACGCCTTGCGTACCCGTGGGTCGGCCTTGGCGATGCCTATGTCAGCACCAACCGTGATCAGGATGCCATCAATGCTTATCAAAAAGCGATTGAACTCAATAAATACTTCATGACCCCCTGGTTAAACCTCGCTGATATCTATCGCCGACAAGGTCGTAACCGCGACGCGATCAAAATATACCAGCGCGCACTTACAGTGGATCCAAAAAATAACAAAATTTGGAACGAGCTCGGGTTGGTTTTGCTAAAGATCAATGCTTTTGAAGAAGCAATGAATGCATTCCTGGAATCGATCGAACTTGATCATTCGTTCGGCTGGGCATACAGCAACCTCGCCCTCGCCTATTCTGCTCAGGGAATGTATCCAGATGCAATTGAATCATGTCAAAAAAGTTTACAAATCTTCACAGAAGAGAATGACAAGATCACAGCATTGGATCGCCTTGCAAGTTTCTATCGTGCCGTCAATGATTACGAAAACGCCATTCGAGCATATCAATCGGCTGATAGGTTAAAGAAAATAGTAGTCCGCTCTCCAAATGAATCGGCTCCAGATTTCACGGAAACCGCTCTTCTTTTATCAATTGGATCTGATTGTACGAGTCCTGCCACCCCGAAGCTTGAAACATCCATGGAAGCGGAGGAAGTTTCCGAAAACGCAGAAGTTCTCAAAGAAGCGTCAGATTTATCAGAATCGCCCATTCAAACTGAAGTTATGGATCAGAACGAATCTGATTCAGGAAGTTGTTTCTCGAAAAACGAATTGTTCAGCATTTCGCTTGAACAAATTAACATAAATAATAAACCAAAAGAGGAGCCTATGAATACACAAGATTTTTTAACCCAAAGTCCAGCGCGCCAGGCTGTATCTTCGTCAGGCTTTTCAGAGGAATCTCTCCCAATGGATCCCTTTGGAAACAAAGAGGAGATCACCGAAACAAAAGACCCCGAAGTATGGAATAAAAAGGGAAACATCCATTTTCAAAACGGGGATTACGAAACTGCCATTAGCGCGTACAACAAAGCCATTGATTTAGACCGTTCCTTTGGCTGGCCATATAGCAACCTAGCCCTCACCTACCTAACAATGGGCAAATATGCAGAAGCGATTCTTCTCTATCAAAAAAGTGCAAGTCTGCTCAAAAATAAAGAAGAAAAAGCGGCAGCGTACAACAGTGTCGGAAACATCTACCGGGCTTTGAACGAATACGAGAACGCTCTCAGCGCGTACCAAAAAGCGGATGAACTCGATCCTGAAAACGCAGGACAACGCGATAATGTTGACCTCGCCGACATGGAACCCAATTCGCGCAGCGCTCAAGTGTGGCTTGAACTGGGTAATCTCTTTTTCAAGTCAGGATCGTACAAGGAAGCGACGGATGCTTACGCCAATGCCGTCAACATTGACCCAACTTCAGGCTGGGCATATAGCAACCTCGCCATGTCCTTTGTTTATCAAGGTAGGTACAAAGAGGCTGTAACTTTTTACCTGAAGAGCATAGATCAATTTAGCAACGACAAAGACAAAGCTGTATCCTGGAATCGACTAGGTAATGTATATCGAAAAATGAACGATGAGGAAAATGCGCGGAAGGCATATCAAACTGCTGTCGTGCTCTCAAATGAAAAAATGAATTTACTTACACGTACAAGGTTTAGCTTATTAGGCAACTGTTATCAAAACTAGTCAGAATGTCCATATTTTAATCGGAGGTAAATATGTTTGAACTTGAATTTTGGAAAGACCTTGGTAATATTTTCGATGCTGTTATGAATTACCAAAAGAAGAATGTTGAATTCAATAACCATTTCATCAATCCTTGGATTCGGCTTGGAAATGTTTTTGAGCGCCAAGATCAGGCCAACGATGCGATACTGGCCTATGCACGCGCTGCAGAGATCGATCCCAATACCACACAAAACTGGATCAATTTAGGTGATGCACAATTCAAACAGGGCGCTTTTAGCGAAGCAAATGAGGCTTATCGTAAAGCTGTAGTACTTGACCCTGAAGCGGGTTGGCCTCTAGGAAACCTTGCAATGAGTCTGACATCTCAAGGCAACATCGAAGAAGCGATTCCCCTTTACAAGAGAAGCATTGAACTGCTAACCGACGTTAAGGATAAAGCCATTTGTTGGAACCGCCTCGGGAATGCCTATCGCAAACTCAATGATTACGAGAATGCCTTCATCGCCTTCCAATCAGCCGATCAATTGGATGGAGAAAATACAGGCTTCAACGATAACCTGGATGAAACACCGCTCACCATGCCTGTGGGTGCCCCTGCAGAGATCCTTGAACAAATGATTGTGGATCAGTCAACCGAGGTTGATTCGTCGATCACGAGCGAAATCTCTACACTGGAAGTCGAGCTTACTCAAGAGACTAACGATGAAGCTTCCACTGAAATTGAAGTGGCGGTAAGCATCGAAGAATCAGTTCAAGAGACCGAAGCTATCGCGCTGGATGTCGAAACTCCTGTTATTGATGAAGTTGCAGCTCAGGAAAAAGTTGAAGATGTAGGAGTTGAGCTTATCAATGATGCCAAAACCGAAACTGAAGTAAGCGAAGAAAATGCGCCTGTAGCCTCACAAGAGGATAATCTTGCGGCTTTGCAAATCATTGAAAACGTGACTGCAAATGTCGAATTGGATTCTTTGGCGCAAGAAAGCCCCGTTGAAATTGAGTCGCCGACAGTGAGTGAAGAATCCGCTCAGGAAGTTGTGTTTGTCGCAGAGACTCCTGAAGAAATCGCTGTTGAAGCTGTGCTGGATGTCAACAATGAAGTTGCCCTTGATGTTGAACAGCCCCTTGCTAATGAAGAAGCAATTCAAGTTTCCGAATTGATCGAAGTAATCAACGAAAGCATCGCTCTTGAAGTTGAGACTCTCGTCAATAATGATGAAGCCAAGTCTGATACAGAAGTTCCTGCTGCGATCGAAGCAAGCCAGGAAGATCAAGTTGTCGAAGATGCGCCTCGTCGTATTCCTACATGGTTGGTCGTACCAGACGCAATGAAGGCCGAAGTTCAGCAGGAGCTTAGCCAGGTCGAATCAGTAACCACACTTTCTGATATTTCACTGGATATTTCCGTGAGTGAGTTGGTAGGAAACAAAGATGTTGTTGAAACATTCACAGCACCATTCGAAGTTCAGGTGGCAGAGGAATCTAATCAGCCCGAAAATCAAAATGAAGTAGGCATGGAAGCTCCTGAACTGGTCGGTGAGGATCAATCCAATTCAGCCGAGGAAGCTCCGATCGTTGTTGAACTTCAGGAAGCAAATGAATTGGCCTATGAAGAATATCTGAAGGATGTAGTTGAACCAACCAACATCCTGCCAACAAATGTGGATGATGTTCAAAGTGAAGCACCCGTCACAAAAGTAAGCAAGAGCGGCGAATTGCGCATTGAGATGGACACTAAAAATGCACATGTATGGAATGAACTGGGTAATGTTTATTTGAACGCCGGAGCACGCGATGATGCGATCGCTTCTTACAGTAAGGCAATTGAATTAGACCGTCAATTTGCCTGGCCTTACAGCAATTTAGCATTGGCCTATGTCCAAAAGGGACGCTTTGCAGAAGCCATCCTGCTCTATCAACGTGGAATTGAACTCTTCACCTCCGAGAAAGACAAGGCAGTCACTTGGAATCGCCTGGGTAATGTTTATCGCCGTATCAATGATTACGATAATGCCATCGCTTCCTATCAAACTGCGGATGAGCTTGATCCAGAAAACGCCACACTTTCCCTTCGCTCAAGTTTCGGCCTATTAGGAAATATGTATTCTGACTCAAAGCCTGTATACAGTGCATAAAAGAGGTCTGTTATGAACCACGAATTTTGGAATGAAATTGGCAATCTTTACTTTATGTCTGGCGCGTACGAACCTGCCATCCATGCCTACTTACGCTCAATAAAATTGGAGAATACGTTTGGCAGGTCGTACAGCAATCTGGCTATGGCATATGTTCAGACGGGCAAATACAATGAAGCGATCAAGCTATATCACCGAAGCATTGAGTTGATATCCGATAAAAAGGAAAAGGCGACTACATGGAATCGGCTCGGCATTCTATATCGCCAGATCAAGAAATATGATTACGCGCTCGAAGCCTATCAGCGGGCTGACTTGATCATGCCGCAAAATGATGACGAAAAATTATCGGAAATCCAAGCCAACATGAAGCTGCCATTAACCGTTTCAATGCCTGAGATCAATCTTGATGCGATTCTCGCGAAGGGTCATTCGGTGATCATGCAGACACAAGGCGACCTGCAGACAGAAATAAACGGCGAGCTTGAAATAGCCGAGCCGTCCCAGCTGGTGAGTCAAGGTGAAGAATTTATTGCGCTGCCTGAGTTTGAGTATTTTTCTCAGCCAGAAGACGCCGCATTCAAACCACCTGTCAATATTCAAAGTGAGTGGGGGCTTGCCTACGAAAAGGAAGCCCTCCCCCTTGAGGAGCCCACGCTTGCTATCCAGGAAATTGATTCGGTTGAGTTGAAAAATTTAAACAGCACCACTCTCACCGAGGCGCAAAGCGAAGCGATTATAGATGGTGCCCAAATCAATGTGTCGCCTATTTCGAATACGATACCCGAATTAGTGGAAGATTCCAACTCGATTGATACTGCAACCTTTTTCGAAAATAGCAGTCATTCCGAATCTGCAGAAACGACCGCCTGGTTGCAGACAGATGCTCCATTGACCGATCTAACCGAGGAAGAACGAGGATCATTGGAATTGGAGATCACTAAATATCTCCAATCAACCAGTAAGCAACCGCGTAATCACATCCTGTGGGAAAGACTGGGCGAAGCATATAAATCTGCCGGGCATTATGGCGACGCGATCTTGGCTTTTCAAAAAGCACTCTCTTTAAATCCCGTAAACCCAATGTGTCACTATCGGCTGGGATTGGTGTATGCAGCAGAACGAAAAGAACAGGAAGCAATCGACGCTTTCAAAAAAGTTTTGGAATTAAATCCCAATTCTGCCCAGGCACACGCTTCCCTAGCCAGTCAATACCGAAAAATGGGTTTTGAGGAAATTGCTCAAGAACATATCGAAAAAGCGCGCTCAATGCAATTTGAAAATGAAAGTGATTACAACAATGCCTGTCTTGAGGCCATCTACGGAAACACAGATCGCGCTTTTGAATTACTACAAATAGCGCTTCAAACCAAACAGACTTATATTAATTGGATCCGGAACGATCCAGATCTAAATTCATTGCATGAAGACAACCGTTTTAAGACTCTGCTCACTACTTATGCAACGAGCGTCTAAGAATTGAAATAAAAAGCAGCAGAGTCATATTTAGACCTATGCAAGATCACAGGAACTGCCATCAAGTATATGGTCTGTGGTTGGAGTAGATATTTGATCAGCTACAAATCGGCAATCTTCATCAACTGAATCCTCGTTTGCAATCTATTGCAAACGAGGATTTTAATTTTCGATCGGTTTACCATTTCGTTCCTTGAAAAACAGGGGGATAGCAATAGAGTCTAATGCGAAATAAAAATATCCATTAAATTCGTGTCGAAGTCTTGTCACAAAAGCGCAAACAAGGCAATCTACAAAGCCCCTTTGTCGAGATCCCAATAGCAAGATATGCAGTATAGCGGATATTATTTTCCAGTTGAGCCAAGGGTGATTGTGTTGAATTTACAAAAAATTACACTCCAAAATCTGTCTTTCAATAATTGAAAAGGTATCAGGAAAAGGAGAGTGTAAATGACATAATATGCCCCTACAAATGGGCAGAAATGAGTATATCAATCAGGAAGTTGTGCGGGTGGCGTCACGGTTGTTTGACAGATAAGATTGCAGCATATTTAGTTAAGGAGAGATGACATGGCAAAAATTTGGGAACTGTTGGATCAGACCTATTATTTTATTGGTAAAAAACATTACGCAGAGGCTCAGTCCATTCTTGATAAGATTTTGAATGCCGATCCTCAAAATGTAGATGCCTGGGATGCTTATATCCGCATCTGCACAACACAGCGGGACCTGGAAGGGTTGAAGAATTACATAGCAACTATTTGGGAAACACGCGTCCAAGATCAGGATTATTTACAAGCCACGCAGCGTTTCATCCTCCAACGCGTGGATGAAAAGATGAGCAGTTTGTAATCAACTTTGGAGTTCAACCAATGCCAATATCCGCACACCTGCTTGAGCGAGCATATCAACTGATCGATGCCGGTCAACTTCAAAATGCCGAATTGGTGCTCGAGGCAATTGTAAGAGTAGATCCAAAGAATGTAATGGCGTGGAAAGTCTACCTGCAGATCTGTCCGGAATGCACCGATCTTGACTGGCTAATGGAGCGAATCCTTGCAACCCCGGAACTAAATGCAAAAGACAAAACGGACATTTGCGCCTTTCAAGAATATGTGAGTCAAAGTCTGGATAAACGCATTCGGCCTGCTGATGAAGTGACGCCAAAGCGTACATTCAGCATTTCATCACCCGCCCAAGGAGATGAGGTTATTTTTGAACTGCTGGATGAATTTGAGTATCCTGAACGCAAGATCGAACGGAAAAAACGAAAAAGATCAAGACAACTATTTAAATATGACATTCCAATGTATGTCTGGCGGGCGGCGGCCTTGTTATTGGTATTTTATTCCGCAATTCGAATGTTGGTGCTGGGGCATGTGTTTGGGTTTTTACTGATGGTCGCATTCATAGTTGGAGGATTCTTTTGGATAAAGAATTTGAATGCTCATAAGACCACACCCTTCATTGAAACTACACACTCATATGCACTTGAAAGTGAGAAAGAGCTCTTCATTGTTGACAAACCGCCATCAGAAACAACGACGAAAGAAAACAAAAATAATTCTCCGATTATCCGGTATTTAGATAAATAAAGGACTTCATTTTTTACTCGCATCAAGACAACTGCCCTTCCGACGGTTTCGGAAGGGCAGTTGTCTTGATGCGGATCCAGGTTCAATAAATTAGTACCTAAAAATTTAAATTCTTGCACAAAAAACAAAGAAAGTTAAGCTGCATAAGCGAGGGTAGGGATCACGACCATCTCGCGTAACTTCAAAGCCATAGCAGCGGTCTGGCGCCCGAAGTCGGTCAGGTAGTATTTGTAGCGTTTACCAATTTTTTTGAT
>CAIWRB010000416.1 GCA_903914955.1 uncultured Chloroflexota bacterium
AATGTAGTATAAGTTGTGTTGGCTGTTTTGTTAAGTCGCTTCTTACCTGCATGTGGAAGCCTAAAATTGAACCCTGAGTTCTCACCCTTTTCAAAATAGCCGTATCGTCTTCCACTCGCGGTTTTCACTGTAGAATACGATCTATACAGTGTCTTGAACAGGTCTTCTGGATGCAGCATAACCGGATTCTTATTGTGAAATTGTTCAAGTAGTGTCCGTTGAGATTCTTTATATGCCAACTTAAAGTTATTCTGAAACGTGTTGTTATCATAATAAACAACATCCACGGACGTTATTTTGTTAGTTTTATCATTGAATCTCACTTCAATGTGACCTTGCAATTTAGCGCATATGTCAGTGTCTTTGTAATCTTTAAATAACACATCAATACTACTAATTGAACCAATGGTCCATGCGCAATCATTATCTTCTTCGGAATTGTCATGTTTTTCTTTATGCGACTTTATATCCAAACAGTACACAAGTAAATCCGGGCCCGGGTTAGTGCCTATGTTATGGCAAGCTGGATGAAAATACGGTACTACCAACTTCTCAATTTCTCGCCCCACATTACCTGATCCGCCTGCCGTGACTTGGACGAATTAAGCATGATCCAAAACCTTGGTCGACAGGTTCAGCAAATCCGCATTCTCCGGGGCGTGGATGAAGCCCCAAAACACGTCTCGGAGACGATGCGGGGAATTGATTCTTTTTCGCACCATGTAAGTGATGCGTTGCATGTTGAGTCCGTCCACTTGCACACTTGCGATCCGTCCTAATTCCCTAAGTCTCCAGCTCGCCAATCGGGAGATGAAAGAGACGCCGTGGCCGGTGGATATCGCTTCCACGATCCCTTCCGCGCTTCCTATTTCCATAAAAATATTCAGGTCATCGAGGCTGATGTCGACTTTGGATAGTTCCGCCAACATGACCCAGCGTGTGCCGGATGTTTCTTCGCGAATGAATACCGGCTCGGTCACGATCTCTGACGGTTCAATGCATCCCCGCGCCGCCCAGGGATGGTTCGCTGGGACGATCAGATCGATTGCATCGCGGAAAAATTCCTGTGACTCCAGCCCGCTATCGTTTACTTCCGAACTGACAATGCCGAGGTGGATGATGCCTTCCAACAGGCCAGGGATGATGGTTTCCGGTTTGCAGACCTGAATGTGAAGTTTGATCTTCGGATAGAGCAAACAAAAACGTGTTGCCATTTTGGGCACTATGTATTTTCCGCTGGATGCACTGCATCCGATCCGTAATTCGCCTGATACCACATCCTGCAGTGAAGCCATCATCTCTTCCAGATTATCCATATCGTGCAATAGATTGTGGGCCCAGGGGAGCAGTATTTGGCCTGCTTCCGTCATGCTCAACCCGACATTGCTGCGCGTGAAAAGAGAAACACCTAATTCATGTTCGAGCAATTTGATCTGATGACTCACCGCGGGTTGACTCAGGTGGAGTTGTTTCGCTGCCTCGGACAGGCTCGAGTTTTCAGCCGCACAAATAAATGTCTCGATCTTTTGAATATCTATCACGTAACTTCTCCGCACGGGCGGGACAGACGATCGTCGCCCAGACCGCAAATGTTTATTTATCCATTAATAGGTCCAAGGTGACCTTTGCTGCGACCGTCACTGCCGCCTGCACCTCGGAAGTCAGTGTTTCACTGAAGTCGAAATTCTTCTCGGTGGTGATGCCCACGACCATGACGCGCCTTGGCAGCTGCGCGCCGATGTTTTTCCCCATTTCCAGCGCGTTTTGCAGGGAGACGTCGTGTGCGCTCGTTGTGTGCAGCGCAGAATAATTGGGCATGTCGTTCAAGTTCATCACCAATACCGAACCGCTGGTCTCTTCAGACTGAAATGCGTCAACCAGAATGGCCCGGTCATAGCCGATGAGATGTTCCATCAGGCTGATGCCGCCCAGCGAAAGGAAATCCACATCCACAGGCGTATCCGCGGGAAGATGCTTTTTGATCTCCTCCGCAACCTTCCAGCCGACGCCATCATTGCCGAGAATGGGATTGCCTAATCCGACCACGATTGTTTTCATAAGGGATCCCGCTCAGCAAAA
>CAIWRB010000417.1 GCA_903914955.1 uncultured Chloroflexota bacterium
GGGTTGGTTAGCTGTGGTCGTTTGATCTGCCGTTTTAGTACGATCAATTGTTGGCGCAACAATGAATTTTCTACAACCAGATCGGTATGGCTGCGCGTCAAATCTGAAAGTATGCCGATGATCAGAACTGAAGATGCCGGTTTTGTCCAATGTTTGATGTGCTCTTTTAGCCAGCCAAGGAATTTGCTCATCATGCTACTCCCAGATAATTATGAAACTCGAGTAAAGTAGCATGATAATCCCCTTTTACCTACCAAATCCGGGCGGATGAAACAAGTAGCCAGCAAAGCTTTGTTAATTATCCACAATCTGGCCATCTATCAAATATGGGTTTCTTAGATCCCCATCTATTACCAGGTACAACCATCTATATCCAACGCGCCATTCCGTATTCATGTGAGTTCTGATTGTGACTGTCTTCTGATTCAATCGAACGATTTCACCATGCACATCATTATTTTGCTTGTCAAGGAAACCCACTATTTCACCAACTTTAAGCTGACTTTTGTCCAGCCCTTTCTTTGATGGAGCGATTATGTCAGTATTTTCTTCATCTAAATTGACCCAATATACAGGGATTATCCATTCCTTTTGATCAAGCACATTTTTTACTAATAGCTGCGTTCTTTTTAGCCGGATTATTTTAGCTTCAATTAATCGATTCTCTACCGGGTCGAAGTAACAGATCATTCGGCCGGGATTTAAACGCTTTTTGATTTCATCAAGCCGTTGGGGATTATCCAATTGCTGGTTGATCGCAACTCCCAATCGATAAAGATCAAACAATGATGCCTGTTTCAAATCATCTACTATTTTTGAATAATCCATTTTCAGTGCCTTACCTTTTATTTGGGCCAGCGCCAAACGGTTTGTGTGAGCCCCGCACGCTCTTTGCGGGATCTGGATGAACTGAAGACTCGCTGGCTAAAATAGGAACGACTACAAACATGATTAAGTTCTTTGCACAAATCACCTTTGAGATAGACCAAGGGTGATTTTAGAAACAATATAACTATTTGCCTTGCCAGATTGTCATTGTTGCCAATTAATTCGCCATACCGTATAGTCGTTTAGTAATTGATAATTTTGTGATGCTTTATCTGTTGCCTGTAATTCAGATAGCGGAATTGTAAACTTTTTACGACGAGGGATACGATGGACGTTAATCCAAATATTCGAATAATCAGAAATTGCTTCAAACTTAGTCAATTCATAAATATCGTGAAATGAACCTCGTTTCTTCTTCAATTGCTCGTATTCATCTTGACTTCCGTAGCCAAACGAAAAACGTTCTTCCCATCTAAAGAACCCTAAAGCTTTCAATTCCCGTTAACAAACAAGGGCGGACCAAATTGTTCTCAGGATACTTGAAATATGTTTTTATTGTTAATGTCGACACGAAAGGTATTTCATCTTTGTTAAATGCCTTTTTGATTCTCTCGAATTGAGCATTGATTAACTTGGCCATTAGACTTTCCTGATTATCACTAACTTCATTATTTGTTTTTGGACAAACACCATCGCGGTAGAACAGTCAGTTACCTGACAACCCCGCATATCATCCAGGTGACCTAACTGGACAGATCCCAACGCACCGGGCTTTTCAGAAGTATTCGCAAAGGCATTAAGCCAGACCAGTAGCCTTCGTGATGTCTGGTTTTCTAACCACGCTTTGTTACTTACCTGCCCGCTTATACGTGACTTGGAGTTTGAGAATACACCTTGACTTCTTTATTGATTTTTCCGCTCAATTCACTTTCTGCAACTTCTAAATCAAAGCGAACTTGCAAACGAAGCCAAACCGCTGCACTTGTGCCAAAATAACGAGCAAGGCGCATGGCAGTATCAACAGTAATTGAACGCCCACCATGAACAATCTGGCTGATACGAATTGGAGTAACGCCGATATCATGCGCCAAACGATACTGGCTTAAACCAAGCGGCTTCATAAAATCTTCAAGCAGAATTTCGCCAGGGTGAATAGGTGATAAAGTTTTGTCCATCATTTTTTCTCTCATCCGTGATAATCCACAATCTCAACATCTTTTGCCTGGTTGCCTGACCAATTGAAACAAATTCGCCATTGGTCATTAATGCGGATACTGTGTTGCCCAGCCCTGTCACCTTTTAGTTTTTCAAGCCGATTTTCAGGGGGCGCAAGTAAATCTTGTAAATCTTCTGCGTCATCGAGATAAATCAACTTTCGGCGCGCGGTTGGTTGAATATCTTTCGGGAACTTTTTAGAAACCTGCCCACGAAAGATTTTTTCGGTTTTATCAGAGGCGAAGGACTCAATCATAGCCCGATAATATCACGAAGCGATAATGTTTTACAAGGGGACCGCCATCGAGGTTGGGCGGTGCCGCCACAATCGGTGGTTGGTAATTGAAACGCGTTCAGATGAGCGCGTTTTTGTTTGAATGCGCGCCGACAGCTGCGATGTCAGTAGAGTCCATGCCCGCATTCAGCCGAGCAGGCTATCATTCCCCTTTAGTTTTTGCTCCCCTCACTATTATGGCAGCGGAAAACTGATCAGATCTTTCACTGACCATCGCCGAGAAGTAATCCCAGCCGCCATCGCAGGTGTCATCTTTTCATACAACCTCGGCCTCTGCTTGCCCTTCCGCTGGATCGGTTCTGGTAATCTGAC
>CAIWRB010000418.1 GCA_903914955.1 uncultured Chloroflexota bacterium
ATCTCGCCGGAGAGAATGACCGAGCCGGGATTCACTTTATCGAGATCAGCATACTTGGGTGCGGTGCCGTGAGTCGCTTCGAAAATGGCATGACCCGTCACATAGTTGATGTTTGCTCCAGGAGCGATGCCAATACCACCAACCTGCGCGGCGAGAGCATCGGAAAGATAGTCACCATTGAGATTCAAAGTGGCGATCACATCGTAATCCTTCGGGCGGATGAGCGTGAATTGCAGGCTCACATCGGCGATAGAGTCTTTGATCAGCAGCATCTTCTTCCATTTGCCTTCGCCATGTGTATCCCACAGTTTCATGGCTTCTTCCACTTCGCCTTTGATGTCATTTTGTTGAGCAGGCGACATCATGTCGAAACCGGGGTCAATCGCCTTCGCGTTATCTTCAATGTTCAAGTCAGCTTTGGATTCTTTGTTTCCCAAAATCCATGTTTCGCGCTCGGTGACGATCTCATTTCGGAACTCGCGTTTGGCGAGCGCATAACCCCAATCCTTGAAAGCGCCTTCGGTGTACTTCATGATATTGCCTTTATGAACGAAGTTCACGCTCTTGCGTTTGTTCAACAAGGCCCATTGAACAGCAGCGCGCACGAGGCGCTCCGTGCCTTCAACAGAAACAGGTTTTATGCCGATGCCGGCTGTTTCAGGGAAACGCATCTTGGCGTATTCTTTCGGGAAAGCTTCCTTGAACATCTTCATGAACTTTGTGTTATCTTCGGTGCCATACTGGAATTCAATACCGGTATAAATATCTTCAGTGTTCTCACGGAAGATGACCATATCCACATGTTCAGGGTGCTTCACTGGAGATGGCACGCCTGTGTACCAGCGCACAGGGCGCAGGCAAACATACAAATCCAGCAGTTTACGAAGCGCAACATTCAATGAACGAATACCTCCGCCGATCGGCGTGGTCAACGGGCCTTTGATGCCGACCAAAAATTCCTTGAATGCTTCAACGGTTTCATCGGGCAGCCAGCTCTGGAACATTTTGAACGGCTTCTCGCCCGCGTACACTTCCATCCAATGGATCTTGCGCGTGCCGCCATACGCCTTCTCAACCGCCGCATCGAACACGCGGACAGACGCGCGCCAGATGTCGCGGCCGGTGCCATCGCCTTCAACGAACGGGATAATCGGATTATTGGGAACATTCAGTTTCCCTTTTTCAATCGTGATCTTCGCCCCACCTGCGGGGACTGTTACCTGTGTGTAAGCCATTTATCTTTCTCCTTTAATTTATTTTGATGGATTATAACAGCGGACTTTTTTTCCTTTCAGTGACAATTGTCACGACCTCCCGCATCAATTCTGGCACCTCGACCGCCCTCAGCATCAGCCTTTAGGCGGCCGCTATCAAATCAATATTCTTCATTCCCTTGACAGATTTCATCACATGGATAAAATCAGTCCCAACATGTCAGTAATCTTCCGAAGCAAAGCCAACTTTCATCAACACTTCTTCGGAATGATCGTTTCTACTTTTGGTAATTAGAGAGTCGCTTTTGGCGGCTCTTTTTTTTTGTCCACACAACCCAAAGGAGAGAATATGTCTGCAGAAAAAAAGTCCCCCATCATCGGCTTCCTGCCCGATGACACCCCGCCCCTTGGAGCCATGCTCAGTCTCGGCTTCCAACAATTCCTGACGATGTTCCCCGCCACAGTGCTGGTTGCCATTCTGACCAAGTTCGATGTGGGAATTACTCTACTTGCATCAGGACTCGGCACGATCATTGCGCTATTGGTTTCAAAGCGCAAGATCCCAATGTACTACGGTTCATCATTTTCATATATTGCAGTGATCATCACGGTCATGAGCAAATTCGCTCCAGCCTGCTTCAGTGACCCAACACAGGTTTACTGCCCGGAGGGAGTGCGTATCGTGCAAGTCGGGATTATTCTCACTGCAGTGTTTGAGATTGGAGTTGGCTTTCTCATCATGCGGATTGG
>CAIWRB010000419.1 GCA_903914955.1 uncultured Chloroflexota bacterium
AGGTCAAAGCGTACGTTTTGACCGAGTACAGGCGCATCGCCAACAAATTCAGCCAAATTGGGGATAACGTCTTGTAAACGCGGTGCCTGGCGTACCATGCCGTCGTCGATTCCTGTCAGTGTTGTGATGTTTTCCGGAATATGACGGTTTGGGTTGACCAGGGTTGACCATTCGTCTTCGATCCGGTGGCCATTAAAGCGGATCGCCCCTATTTCAATGATTGTGTCCTTGGAGTTGTCAAGGCCAGTGGTTTCAATATCAATGGATACGATGGAAGTCATAAGAATCTCTATTTTTAATAATTAATTTTGCTTGAAGTGATGAATTTTAGTTTACCATGAAACAGGCGTTCGAAATAAAAAGTAATTTTAGACTCCGTGCGCGGGTTGCCCGAGCGAACTCATCGGGAATGGGAAGATATTTCGTGATGTGTTAGAAGGTCCTGGCATGATTTTGAATGAAAGATGGCCCTGGCAAATAGACCAGGGCCATCTTGGTTGATAGCCGAATGGATTTAGCTACTCGACGTTCTCAGATGGCAGGACGTCTGTTATGCGCTTGCTCTCCGCTGTTGAGAATGGGGTTTGTTTGGCATATTTACGCAAATATTCTTTAAGCATTTCGATCTTCATGGCTGGAATAGGGGAATCTTCCGGCTGTAACACCACCCGGTCATCCGTAAAAACCATGACGATGTTGATTGGCGGAATTGGCTGATCTTCACCAAGTGTTTTCTTCAAGGCAATAGTTAGCCCATCTAGATCGGCTTTTGTTTCGATATCCGGGCGTCCCAAGCCTTCCTGGGCAAAGATTTTCAGGTAAGCAAGCATAAACCCGCCGCCTTTCTGTTTCCATTTTCCGCGTTCAAAAACAATCGTACCGCGTTGATAATAAGGCTCAATGATCCAAATGCCAGCCGGACCCACCAAAAGGTGGTTAACAGGTGAGAGAAAATGATACAGGGTGTAGTCTTTTGTCAGCCCTTTGAGGGCGGCTGTCAGCCGTTCGTCGATGCGAGGGCGGCGGCCCCAACGATTGCCGAAGTAGATGCCAACCTGCGAAAGGATAAACCCAACGAAGAGCGCCAGGAAAGAAATGTAAAGCTGGGTAGGGTAAACAAAGGAGACATACATGCCGCCCGCAAGGATAACCAGGGATGCCAGACTGGTGTATTGTCCAATCTTGGCGTTACGCCGAATAGTTTTTTCTTGAGTCAGTATTTTCATGAATTCCTCGGGTGATATTGGGTAAGTCAATTATGAATGGTTTAAAAAAAACAGGGCACAGAAAACCAAAAGATAATTGCGGAGAGCCGTTCTAGATGATGGTCTCTATTTAGAAGGGCTCGTGATATTGGCGCGAATGGCGGATATTGCCTGTTCGGGGGGAAATGCAGGGATATGATGCCATTCAAAATATTGCTTGGAAAAATTTGTTATTTACTCTCCCCGTGCAGTTTGAATGCGATCTTGCAGACTGGTTTTCATGGCTTCCAATACGCCAGATTCGACTGCGTTTCTGGCTACGCGGATGGCATTCTTGATTGCAACTTCATCAGATCGCCCATGCCCAATGAACACCAGACCATTGACACCCAATAGGGGCGCTGCGCCTTCTTCACTGGGGTCAAGCAATTTTTTAATTTTTCCGAGCGCAGGTTTGATCAGCAAACCACCCAGCATAGCGAGTGGACCGCCATTTTTAATGGCAACCTTGATATTATCAACGATTAATTTTGCAACCGCTTCGGAAGATTTAAGCATAATGTTTCCGGTGAAACCATCCGTGACCGCAACGTCGACTGATCCACCGATCACTTCTTTTCCCTCTACATTTCCAAAGAAATTTAAGCCGGCGTTTTTCAATAATGGTGTCGCCTCTTTTACAAGGTGGTTGCCTTTGCCTTCCTCTTCGCCGTTGGAGAGTAAGCCAATAGTTGGATTTTGGATTCCTCGAACTTTTTCTGCATAAATACTTCCCATAATTGCAAATTGGAGAATGTTTTGCGGTTCGCAATCAGGGTTTGCGCCAATATCCAATACCACGCAGGAACCTTTGGCGGTCGGGAAAACGGCTGCCAGGGCGGGCTTTTCAACGCCGCGAATTCGGCCTAGGCGGAATAATGCCGTCAGCCAGGCCGCGCCAGTGTTTCCCGCAGTAACAAAGGCATCTGCCTCACCTTTTTTTATTAAATCGATACCGATTGCCATCGAGTTTTTCGAGTCTTTGTGGCGGGCCTTAAAGGCAAGTGCTTCGCCTTTGTCTTCCATCGTAAGCATTTCTGGGGCATGCACAATGCGAATGGGAAGGTTGCCCGGATTTTGCGCTTCCAGGATAGGTTTGATGCGGGCCTCATCGCCCACCAGGATTATTTCCACGCCGTACTCACGGGCAGCCAGGACAGCA
>CAIWRB010000420.1 GCA_903914955.1 uncultured Chloroflexota bacterium
AGCCGATCATATTGTAGTCCCTTCTCAATTTGTAAAAAGGACCCTGGTTGAGAAGGGGATTGATCCCAACCACATCAGTATTGTCCAGGACGCGGTCACACGACGGTTCCAGCCGCATCCCAAGCTGGATGCTGTTTTTCGCATCGTGACGGTTGGCCGGGTGGAACTGCGCAAGGGTGGACAATATTTGCTCGAAGCTTTCCGCCAACTTAAATTGCCAAACGCAGAACTATTATTGGTGGGTGGCATATTGGATGAAATGAAGCCGACATTGGCCAGGTACGCAGGTTTATACCGCTCATTGGGTTATGCCTCCGAAGAGACCCTGGGTTGGGCTTATAGCCAGTCAAGCGTGTGCGTGATCCCTTCAGTTGAAGATGGCTGGTGTCACGTAACTCTCGAGGCAATGTCGTGTGGTATACCTGTGATTGTTTCGGCGAACGTGGGGAGTGCTGATATTGTTGAGGACGGCGTAAACGGTTTTGTCGTTCCCGCATGTAATACACAGGCGCTGATGGAGAAAATCGAATTGCTTTATCGGCAACCTGACTTGTGTCGTGAAATGGGGCGGCAGGCTCAAATGTGTGTTAAGGAGCGCACGTGGGAGAAATATGGACAGGATATGCGCCAGGTGTTTGAGGCTGTATTGGCATTCTCGAAAGGATTGGTGAACAATGGATGAAATTGCGGCTCAGCGCGATTATTTTGCGAGGACTGCGCCAGACTATGACCTCCTCCATTCTGATAAAGATGAACATGGAGTGGCGCTTGCTTGGTTTGAGGGAATATTCCAGTTTTATGGCTTTGAATCGTATCTTGAGGTGGGCGCAGGCACAGGCCGTCATTTGATTCAGCTTCAGCGCCATTTTCCGAATGGCCGCTTTGTTGGAGTTGAACCAGTTGAAACTCTACGTCAACAAGGGTATGCGAAAGGCATCAGCCAAGAAGTACTCATTGATGGCGATGGTTATCACCTTGACTATCCAGATGGATCATTTGATGTTGTGACAGAGTTTGCGGTTCTCCATCATGTCCGATATCCGGAGCGCATGGTTACTGAGATGTTGCGCGTGGCACGGAAAGCCATTTTCATTTCAGATTGCAATAACTTTGGACATGGCTCCCGAGCGGACCGTACACTGAAGTTAACACTCAGACGTTTATCATTGTGGCGAGTCTTTGACTGGGTTCGGAGCGGTGGCAAGCGATACTATATCTCGGAAGGAGATGGCGTAGCTTACTCATATAGTGTGTTCAACAACCTCAATTTGATTCGCCAGGTGTGCATGGGGGGAATACATATTTTGAACACTGCCCAATTGGATGGTCCAGCAACGCCAGATTTACTGATGTCGGCGTCTCACGTGGCTTTGTTAGGCATTAAACAAGTACAAAAAAGATAGAGAGTGGCTAAATTGGTGGGCTTTTTTGCGAATTTGCCCGTGAGAATAGGGGAAAAGCCCACCCAAATAGCCACTCCCAAAAAATAGGAGACTTCATGACTTACCGTACATCTGCTCTTTTCAAACTATGGGCAAAACTATATGAATTCTGCTGGGGAGGAGTCAAGAGGATGATCTTGCCCAATAAAGCCAGTGTTTATCGAATCCTTCGCGGCCCGGGCCGCGGTATTCGTTTTCTGACTAACCCAGTGAGCGGTGGCACACGCATTCTGCTAGGTCTCTATGAACCTGACCTGATGAGATGGCTTTCGAAAGTTGTTAAGCCGGGAAGTGTGGTCTACGATATTGGCAGTTTTGATGGCCATGAGGCTTTGATTGCTGCCAAATTGGCTGGTCCCAATGGCCTAGTTTTTGCTTTTGAGCCTGACGAGAGTGCTCGCCGGCAGTTGCAAGCCAATCTGGATTTCAATCCAGAATTGGCCAAACGGATTCGCATCGAACCCTTCTTGGTTGGAAATCGCCACGACCCAGCCCACGGAATCGTCTCAATCGATGGATTCTATCAAAAGTCAGACCGCCCCATTCCTCCCCCCGATATTGTCAAGATGGATGTAGAAGGTGCGGAATGTGAAGTGCTGGAAGGAATGGAAGAATTGGCAACCCGCCATTGCCCGCAGACGTTTATTGAATGTCACCTGGGGCCACATATCGAGGAAACTGTACGCAATTTCTTCTCACGTCATAATATTCCAACCGAAAGATCATCATCTTCCTTCTTTGAAGTATCCCGACAGGGCTACAACGCGTGGATATGGACAACAATGAACGATTTTATAGTCGGTGGCACAGCCGCTGACATAATCATAAACGGTGAGTAACATACGCGTCAGTTTATTAGCATCGTGGCAATATAAAAATTTTTGAAGGAAATGTATGACGATGAAAATTTTAATTCTAGGCGGTTCAGGAATGCTTGGACATCGTTTGTGGCTAAACTTGGCTCGTGTTCATGAAACTTGGGTTACTGTAAGGGGAGAT
>CAIWRB010000421.1 GCA_903914955.1 uncultured Chloroflexota bacterium
GCGGCATTCAGTAATCCGCTGTCCCTGGCGGCTTTGGCAACCATCGGCGGCAGCATTTGACCCGCTGCGAGCGCTCCGACAGAGGCTGCGCCTAATTTTAGAAAATCTCGTCTTGAGATCGTTTTTGTCATAGAAAACTCCAGTGTGCAGTCAATAGTTATCAGTAATCAGTTTCGCTGTTTACTGATAACTATCCACTGATTACTGACTCGTGTCTTTCCTCTGCCATCCTGCGCGCTCGATCAAATAGAAGAGCAGAAGTGACATCAGCGCAAAGGTCAGAACGGTCAGGAATGGATCCAAATTCCATAGATCGGGCATGGTTGTGTTGCCATAATTTGCAATCGCAGAGATCGCGGGGAATACTTGCTGGTAGGTCATACCGTAAAGAACTGCACCAACTAAGAAACCAAGAAAACCAGGGACTATGTAATCTAATTTGCCTTCGCCGCCACCGGCAGCGCAAGTACCCGGTCAGAAACCTGTGAGTGCCATGCCTATGCCAAATATCAAACCGCCGATTGTATTTCCAACGATGTAAGTGGATGGAATGGAAGGGAAGACGATCAAGCCCAAACCGCGCAGGGCGAAAAGTCCGCTCATGGAAACCACCAGCGCGGTCATCATGAATTGAAGCACTGCCATATCTGTAAAGCGAAACACATTTACGATCTTGTTGTACTTGGTCAGCCCGGCTTTATTAAGTGAAAAGCCGAAGAACCCGCCAAGCACAAGAGCAACGAAATAGTTTGACATATCAGTCTCCTAATAATTCTTGCGATAGATAATCAGCGCGGTAAGAATTCCGGATGCGAACATTCCCGCGATGAACAGGAAGGCAGCAGGGGCAAGTAACATACCGCCCGAGATCGCCAATCCGCTGGTACAGCCGCCTGCGATGCCAGCCGAATATTCCAAAATGATCGCGCCGATGAAAGCCAGCGCCCAACGCTTCCATGTTTGTGCGCCGAAGATCCGCTTCCATTGCCCATCGGAATTGAGGGATTCTTTCTTGCCCCATTTGAGCGTTCTGCTGGTTGCTGCGCCCGCCATTCCGCCGAAAAATATGCCTATTAGCAAAACAACAGCGATGGTCATGCCCGGTGGCATTATGAAGTTGAAATACATGTTGTCAAATAATTTTGGCGCGACCGCTTTGCCGATCATGCCCGCGATATTTTCATACGCGCCTGAAGCACCCAGCAGGCTGTTACTGATCCAGACTGCAGAGATGCCCACCAGTCCGAGTAGAACGCCGGCCACATATGGCGACCAGGTTTCCTTGCGGATGTAATTCATAATAAATTTCATGGCTTACTCCTCATCATCTTTCTTTACAACGGTATCCATTAGGTCGAGAACTTTTTCAGCCTTTTTGTTGTCTAAAATATTTTTCAAAGATTCACGCGCGCCGCTTTTGAGGCTTGCGAGCTTGGGCAGCATTGCGACTACGTCAGCGGGATATTCGCCATCCACCTGGCGCGTATCGCCGAACGAAACCTTAACCAGTTTCTCGCGCAGGATAATAAATCCGCCACCGCCGATAGTCATCAATGCGATCAACGCGATCAAAATGTTATTACCTACATTGACAGGTTTCTTGCCCAAAACGATCTGGTCGTAATTTTGCGCATAATTGATCGCATTCGGATCGTCCATCACAATTTGATTGCAGCTTTGATCGGATACCCCACTCGGAGCCGGATTCGCTGCGACGGGAACTGCGATAGTTTCTCCGCCTGAAGTTGGTGCAGCGGTTGCCGAGCCAATCTCCACACCGAGAGCTGTCGCGTAAACCTTCGCGCGTGCATCCAGATCGGCAACGTGGCACTGCTGACAGGAAGCCTTCACGTCTACCAGCGGCGAGACCATACCTGTATGTGCAGCGGCTTTATCGGTAGCCTGATTATTACCAGCGTGACAGATATAGCAAAAATCGCCAAATGCGTGCGATTGATGCCAGCCCATTCCATCTGCATTTACCGGCATTTGGGCTTGCGTCTCATGACAATTTTTGCAGGATGAGGCCTGCGAGCCGCATTGCGCCTTGACAGGTGTCGCTGTCGTCAAATAAAAGCCAACAGCAATGACTATTGCCAGCCCGGTGAAAAGAAAAGTGAGAGCGGTTTTTTTATATTGCATGGTTTCTCCTCAGATGAAGTTTTAGGAATTTGCTGTTTCTTCCAATAATCCTGCTCGATACGCCAGTCGGTCGCGCATGACGCTTCGCAACAAATCAAGCGCCTGAATTAATCTTTGGTCTGTAAGATGATAAGTGACGGTCGTGCCCGTTCGGATAGTGTGCACCAAACCCCGTTCTCGCATAACCTTGAGATGCCTCGATGTAGTGGGCTGATTCAACCCGAGTTCGTTGGTGAGTTCGGTTACGTTGAGAGGTTTCTCGCTGAGAGCATATAACATAAGGATGCGGTTTGGGTCAGAGAGGGCGAAGCAAAAATCAGCTTCGAGTTGAGAAATTTCCTGTTTGAGGGTTTGATTGAGCATGGCATCCTTACTTATATTCATATAATCGCATGTTTGTATTTTCATAATACTATTGTGACGAATTGTACAATAGTGGCTTGTGTCATATTAACATGTGTTTAATGTCACAAATAGTTAAGGTATAATTCAGGTATGTTTGGTAGAAATATATAGGAGGCTTTATGGAATCATACAAACAGGAAGCAATGTCTGTTGATGTGGCGTCAAGTTTGCGTCAACTTCGTGAGGCGCGAAATATATCAATGAGAACCCTGGCCACCAAAAGCGGACTCTCCGCGAATGCACTCAGCATGATCGAGCGTGGAAAAACTTCGCCTTCAGTCAGTACGTTATATAAATTGGCAGACGCGTTGGGGGTTTCGATCACCGCTTTTTTTGGAGCTCAAACCGAAAAGAAACAAGTTGTTTTTTTGAAATCAGATGAGCGCACGCGTATGTCATTTACGCGCGGTGTGTTTGAAGCATTAGGCGGCGAGCAGTTCTCTGGCCGCGTGGAGCCGTTCATGCTTACACTGGAAAGTGGTGCGGCAAGCGGACTTCATAGTATTGTCCATACAGGGCATGAATTTGTGTTCTGCCTACGAGGTGAATTGGAATATTTTGTAGAGAAGCAGGTCTTTTTACTATCCCCTGGAGACAGTTTGTTGTTTGAGTCTAAGATGCAGCATCGCTGGAAAAATCACTCAAAAAATGTGACCAATGCGTTGATCATCATTTCAGGTTTTGCAGAAGGCGAACAACCTCACGCGATGCACTGGAAAAAAGGGGAGTAAAAAACATAGATGAAGGCTTCGCGCGAAAGATGAAAAGTAAAAGACGCCGATCCAATTGGATCGGCGTCTTTTACTTTTGACGTTCTTTATGTGTACATTCCCCAGTCCAGCGCGGATGGGTCTTCCATCATTGAGAAATCCCACATATCCATGCTCATTTCAACGTTTACTGGCATGTTGAGTCCTTCGACTGCTTTGGCTTTGGTCATCTCGATCATGGCGGGCCCATAAGGGCAAAATGGTGTGGTGAGGATCATTTTGACATGACCGATTCCCTCAGCTGTAATCTCGACATCGCGGATCAGTCCTAGCTGGATAATGTTCATTCCAATTTCAGGATCAACCACCTCGGAGAGACGGGCGCGAACTTCCTGTACCCGCTCGGGATGGGTCGTGTGGAGTGTCCACTGGATTTCTTGTACTTCAGAGTCTGCCATTTTGGCTCCTTCTTCCTTAGTTTTATACTTCAACAGGTTGGATTACATAGGTACATTGCGCAGCGCCGCTCAAAATACATTGAACTTTATTGGCAGGCAAAGCCAGCATTTTAGAGATCAAAGTTTGGTCAACTGTGCATACTTCAGGGTGGGCAATTCCGATTTGATAATAAGGACATGATATTTCATGGATTTGGTACTGTCCGTCTTTCTTCTCCCATTCAACGGTAAAGCCTTCTCGTCCCAACATAGCTTTGACGAAATCAAGACGTTCTTCCATACTAAGTCCCTGCATATCTTTGGAATACTGACCGGCCATGTCTTCCGCGATCTGGCTGAATAACTTTGCCACGACAGGCCCCGGCATAGTATCTTTCATCTGGGATAGTAGCCGCGTTGTAAGCTGCATATAGCGTGTGGGGAAGTGTTCCATTCCCTCGTCTGTCAAAATGTAAACCAATCGCGGACGTCCCACGCCGTGTCGTTCCTCTTGCCCTTCTACCAATCCTTCCATTTGCAGGTTTGTGAGGTGATGTCGAACAGAAATAGGATTAATGCCAACAGCCTCAGCCAGTGTAATGATGGTAGAGCGTGGCTTCTGCAATAAAGTTTGTAAAATCTTGTCACGCATTGATTTCATGTTCAAAAGTATACTCAAATCAAGAGAGATTGTCAATATACTAGATAAATATCATAAATATTGAAAGATAATACCCGCGCAAGAAAAAAATACAGTTTTATCAGCAATTCCCGTTATGAATTAGAGTATGGTTGTCGTATTCCTATACGGCTCAGAATAAGGTTGACGTGGAAAGATAAGCATGTTTGCCTGGCTTTTTTTAACGATCAAGTGGGAAAACTTCACCGAGTTTTTGCCATAACGGGAATTGCTGCAGTTTCAAGGGCAATATTGGTATTTTTCAGTCTTACTGAATTTTGATTGTAAAGACCGCAGACCAATTGCTCCAATTTCCTACAGCATCCTTTGTCCGCACTCGCCAGAAGCAAGTTCCTTTTGGTAGGGAGGAAGAACGAATGGAATTAACCAGCTTTGTTGAAGTAAATTCGGGGCTGGAAAAGTCGGATTTATTATCAACCTCAATTTGATAATAAACCGCGTCGTCGATCGCCGTCCATTTGAAGGTTGGTCTTCTGATGGTTGTGGAATTATTTAATGGCTCAATAAGATTCGGCGTGGTTGGCGCGGTCGTATCCATCGTGAAGGCTTGGGTCGTGCTGAATCTGCCAGGCTGAAGATTTGGATTGTAGGCGCGCACGTGCCAGTAATAAGTCCCATCGTTGAGCAGGTTGTTCACGTAAGATGTTCCATCAACTACACTGCTTGAGACAATATTATTGAAATTATCATCCGACGCGATCATGATTTCGTAAGCCTGCGCGCCTCGAACAGTTGTCCAGGAAAATGATAAATTCGATTTGTTGGTCAGTAGATTTTTTCGAGGCTCGCGATTGAAAGGCGAAAGGAAGTTAACAGAATTTTTTGAAATGTCGAATATCTCTCCGGAGTTAAATATCCCATCTGAACCGACCCCACCTATTTTGTTATTGGCGCGATCCTCTATGCTATCGTCATCGATTTGATCGAGGCGAAGACTGCCGGTGCCAATGCCGGTGTTTACAGCGACGATGTAGAACGGGTCGAAGCTATTCACGCTGATAATTGATGCTCGACTAATGTTGCCTGTGCTTAATTTGAAATCGCCTCTGTCCACGCCTGTAACTGATTCTGAAAACGTGACGATAAAATCCACGCTGCTGGAGTTGGACGGATTGGCGCTGGCACGGATGATTGAAGTCACGATTGGAGCAGTCTTGTCAATTGTATAAGTTTCGCCGATAACAAAATTTCCGTTCCCCAGACCTGCGCTGCCGAGAGCGTTGCCGCTAGTGATACTGTCATCGTCAATAAGATCAAGTCGGAGCGTACCGTCATTAATGCCGGTATTGACTGTGACAACGTAAAACGGATCGAAACTATTCACATTGCTGATCGAGGCACCGCTGATATTCGAAGTGCTCAGAATGAAGTCGGATGTATCCACGCCTGTCACTGATTCGGAGAATGTGACGATAAAATCCACGCTGGCTGAGTTGGAAGGATTGGCGCTGGCGCGAATGATCGAAGTCACGATTGGAGCGGATTTGTCTATTGTGTAAGTTTCTCCGTTGCTGAAATTGCTACTCAGAGTGTTTCCTATAACATCGGTAATACTGTCGTTATTGGTCAAGTCAAGGCGAAGTGTGTCGTCGTGAAGATCAGTGTTTACGCTCACGTTGTAAATGTTATCTGCGCCATTCACGCGGCTAATCGAAGCTTTACTTATCCCATTGATATTGGTTGCTACCAGATTAAAATCGAAAATGTCCAAACCCGATATTGGCTCAGAGAATGTGACCATAAAATCCACGCTTGAAGCGCTGGTCGGGCTGGGGTTGGTACGAACGATGGATATTACGATTGGAGCGGTTCTGTCTACGAGGTAGGTTTCGCCGTTAACATAGTTTCCATTCCCCGCGCCTGTGCCTCCAGTGTTGTTCCCTGCGACATCGGTGACGCTGTCATCATCAACAAAATCCACGCGGAGCGAATCGTCGCCATTGCCACAATTCACAGCTATTGTGTAAGTATTTCCTGAGCCGCTGATTTCACTAATGGATGCGCCAGTATTATTTTTCGATATCAAATTAAAGTCGGATGTATCTACTTTTGAAACCGCTTCCGAGAAAGTGATGAGAAAGTCCAAGCTTGCGGCGTTGGTTGGGCTGACACTTGCGCGCGTAATCGAGATTATGCCCGGCGAAGTTTTGTCAACAGTATATGTTTCACCGTTGATGAAATTACCGTTTCCATTTCCCGTTTCTCCAAGTTTTGTTCCAACGCTATTTACGATGCTTTCGTTGTCGATCAAGTCAAGACGAAGGGTGTTGTCAATGGTTCCAGTATCGGCTGAGACAATGTATCGGCTGCCGGAACCGCTCACAGTTAGGATTGAAGCATCGGTCGGATCTGTGGCCACTAGATTGAAGTCGGAAACATCTACTCCCGAAACTTCTTCTGAAAAATTGACAGCAAAATCCACCTTGGAAGAATTTGTCGGGTTGGGGCTTGCTCGTAGAATCGAAGAAACAACTGGTGGGACGTCCCCGATCCTATATTCATCAACGAGAATGCCGGCCCGTGAAAATAATTGAAATTTCATCGTCTGATTATTAGCTTCCACACGCATGGCGCCATAATCCAGGTTGTAGCGGAATTTGCTTTCAGGGATTACGTTTTCGAATCTGTATAAACTTTCTGCACCGCCGATCCCATTTACAAAGTAGGGTAATCCGTCAACAAGGATTTTCTCGTAAAGATGATCGTGGCCGCTCAAAACCGCGTCTGCTCCCCAGGATTTGTAAGGCCATTGCATCCTCGTGGTGGATCCATGCCTTCCAGATGAATAGGGTGGGTGGTGCAAAATGATAATATCAAATTTTGACGTTGACGCTGCAAGTCCCTTTTTCAGCCATTTCGCTTGTTTTGAATTAATATCAGCTCCGTCCGGCTCGGTTGTGTTACTGTTAAGTACAAAGAAATGAACAGGTCCCTGAATAAAATCGTAATACCTTTCATTGCCGGGCAGAGTAAAGTAGAGTTCCTGCTGCCTGCCGTTGTTTTGGTCCCAGTCGTGGTTGCCAAGCGCTGGGAAAAACTGATTAACTGCCGAACCGTCTCCATATTTACCGCTGTATTTGAAAATAAACTGGTGATAATATTGACCGATGTTTTGGTCAACTGTACTAACTCCACCGTCTGGATAATTATTGTCACCAACAGTAATAATAAAACTGGGGTTCCAGCCCTTTACGAGATTTGCAACATCTGCCTCTGGCTGGCCTGCTTCCCCGAAATCGCCAATAACCGCAAATACGAGATTGCCTGTTTGAAAAGAAGAATTGCTATAGGTGGCGGGCTTTATACCTGCGGTCGGGGCAGGAAGAATGGCGCCTACGCTCCAAATTGATACGATGGCAAGCCAAAAAAGGATTCTAAGCTGGAATGAGGCCGTTTTCATGAATTCACCATATAAAAATCTTCCGTACATTTCTTCCGAATTTATCTTTAGTTTATTACATTTGCGCTATTGTTCCATTGCGAAAGTGAAGCAAAGCCTAATTTTTCAGCACATTTCTTCCGAATTTATCTTTAGTTTATTACATTTGCGCTATTGTTCCATTGCGAAAGTGAAGCAAAGCCTAATTTTTCAGCAGCCCGTTTGAATATAC
>CAIWRB010000422.1 GCA_903914955.1 uncultured Chloroflexota bacterium
CACCTTCTTAAGAATATTGGCGTCGCTCTCCCGTCCGTCTTTGGGCGAAGTAAGTGTTGCCGGGTTTTCACTTCCGGGCCAATCTGCGGCTGTTCGGCGGCGACTGGGGGTAGTCTCGCACATGCCTCTTCTTTATGATGATTTGACTGCCGAGGAAAACCTGCAATTTTACGGGCGTATGTACAACATCTCGTCCATCCAAGCCCGTATTGCAGAAGTTCTTGAACTCGTCGGGCTCTCATCTCGGCGAAAAGATATGGTGCGTACTTTTTCTCGGGGTATGCAGCAACGCTTGGCAATTGGTCGCGCGGTTTTGCATAATCCAGATGTAATGCTTTTTGACGAACCGTATACCGGTCTTGATCAGGATGCATCTGAAATGCTTGATGATGTCTTAAAGAACGTAGCAGCAGCAGGTCGTACGGTCGTAATGACTTCACATGATCTTGCTCGAGCGGAAGAACTTGGCACCCGTTTTGATATTCTGACGCGTGGTGTAATTTGTGCATCTTCCACACGCACTGAGTTGGGGAGTGGCAACCTGCTCACCTTTTACAAACAGGCATTGTTGGGCTGATATGCAGAAAACAGTTGATTCTCACCAAAGACCGGCTGCCAATTATTTACGTGCAGTTTCAGCGATTACGTGGAAGGATCTCTCGGCTGAACTTCGATCACGAGAGTTATTGTCTTCCATGCTCGTTTTTTCCTTATTAGTCATTATGATCTTTTATTTCGCGCTGGAATTGGATGTCAAAGCGCGCATGAGCATTACCGCAGGTGCTTTGTGGGTTACGTTTGCATTTGCTGGGACGCTTGGTTTGAATCGTTCCATGGCGGTGGAAAAGGATCGCGGTTGTCTTGATGGGTTGTTGCTTGCCCCGGTTGATCGATCTGTGATCTATTTTGGTAAAGCGATTAGCAATCTGATATTTATGTTAATTGTTGAAGCCATTGTCCTGCCGGCTTACAGTGTTATGTATAACGTAAATCTATTTAATCTGGGTTTCATCATGGTTACATTGCTTGGTTCAATCGGTTACATAGCCGTGGGAACTCTTTTGGCAGCCATGTCAGTGCAAACACGAACCCGCGATGTACTTCTCCCAATATTGTTGTTTCCGCTTGTCATTCCGGTTTTGGTCGCGGCCGTTAAGGCCAGTAATGGGTTTTTACTCGCACTGGATATGAGTGAAATTCTGCCCTGGATAAATATTCTCGTCGTGTATGATGTCATTTTTATTGCAGTGGCTTTTATGGTTTTTGATAGTGTGGTGGAAGAATGAAGTCAAAAAAGGTCAATGAAATTTGAAAATAGGAGTCGAGAATGTCAACTCAACCGCGAGTGTTAAAAATATTTAATATATTATCTGTTTTACTGGTCTTTGTCGCTTTTCTGATGGCTATGTTTTACGCTCCCCTCGAAAAAGTAATGGGCCAGGTTCAGCGTGTTTTCTACTTCCATGTTGCTACAGCCTGGGTGGGAATGCTTGGTTTTATTGTTGCTGCCGTGGTGGCGATTATTTATCTAAAAACCAAAGATCTCAAATGGGATGTGATCGGTTTGGCAGCTGTGGAAATTAGCCTGGTATTCTTTCTGATAGCGATAATTCTCGGATCCGTCTGGGCGCGCCCAGCCTGGGGCACCTGGTGGACCTGGGAACCCC
>CAIWRB010000423.1 GCA_903914955.1 uncultured Chloroflexota bacterium
GATGAATTATTCACTACTAAAACACCGCCGCCACCCTGGATCAAAAAACAGGGTCGCGGCAGGTTCCCTACTCGTTTACTTCTTCGACGGTCTCGTTATGGCGTCTGACCACTCTTTACTGCAGTCTTACCCTTCCGCGGCCCGTAATAATCTATCTTTTTTCTGTTTTCTTTGCAGTTTGCCCGGATTTCAAGCCGAGCAATTTATTCAACACATCGAACCAGAAAGGCGCGCCCAGTGATGAGGCCGACCCGGTAAGAAATATACCGAGTACTTTGAGTCCGAATCCGTTTATATCCTTGGGGGTGGATTTTTCATCCCAGCCGACCGGTAGGGATAATTCGTTCAGTTTGTCCTGAATTCCCGTAACGCTAAAACTCTCTTCGGGGTTGATGTTTCCCGCCTGCGCGACAATTGCCTGACGAAGGGTGGGGTCGCGCCAGAGTTGGTTGACAATGGCCACAGAGTCGACGTTGAAAACCAATGCAAGCACAAATCCCAGGGTCAGCGCGATTAGTGACGCGTATTTTCTATATAAGATCGTCGCCTGTTCCATATTGGAGTTAAACCAATCTTCAACATTACCGCGATACTCGGCAAGTTTTGTTTCCACATTTGTTGTTTCTTCATCCAGTTTTGGAACAAGGTATTTTAGTGTTCGCGCAAAGATGTGATTCTTGTTTTCCATATATTTCATGCTGCCTTGAATACTGTCCACCATGGCAGCCAGACTCATTGTGCCTGCAGGAATGTCACTCCCAGGTTTACCCGCGTTCAGAAAAATATCAACGGCGGCTTTGGCAAAAATGGGATTTGGAATATTGGTTGGGTTTCGCTTTTTGCCCCAAATTGTTTTCGTAGAAAGTGATTCAATTAAAGGATGCTTGTAGAACTGCATCACCATGGTACGGTCCTTGAACATTTCTTGAAGCCTTTGTTCAAGAAATGTTGCGCGCCAGTTTAGTACTTCCATGATCGCTTCCTGGATCTGACTGGTTGCCATGCTGATGATAAGCCAGGTTACGACCAATCCTATGGCTACTTCGAGAATAGCGTCTAGTTGCATGTTGTGCTCCTCGTACTAATGATATGAAATAATGTGTCAAAAGAAAATGATGTGCAGGGATAATTTCAAAGTGCATAGCAAGCGTTCAGGCGTTTCGAGTTTCCTTAGGTGTTTGCAGATGAGATTGATTGACGATGTAAATTCCCGCCAATGCCACCGCGCCGCCGATCCATTGCGTGGCGTTGGGAATCTCGCCAAGCATGGGAATTGCTAAAATGGTTGTCAGGATGGGCTGCCCGATCAGCGTAGGGGAAACAACCGATGCGGGCAAATGACCAAGCGCGTAGGTGATGGCGAGATAGCCGATCATTTGAGAAACGACCGCTGTCAAGAAAAAGATGATCCAGGTTTGGGTGGAGTAACCCGTGAAGGAATTTCCCAAAATAAGATTCAAAAAGAATATCGCGATCGTAGCGCTTACGCCAACCAGCCATGTGTAGCGGAATGGGTCAATATATTTTCGTCCGCGCTGTGTGGTGAGTTGATAGAATGCGTAAAAGATCGCCGCGCTGCTTGCCATTAGATCGCCGATGCCAAGAGTGGGGTGGCGCAGGAAGTCGCTGCCCATGACGAATGCTGCGCCGGTCAGTGCGATGATGAGCCCAACCCAAAAAACTCCCCGCAATTTTTCGCGGAAGATGAAGAGTGCGAACAACGCAACCCATAACGGCGACGTGTTGCCAAGCAAGGTCGCATTGGCGGCGGTTGTAAATTTCAAAGAGGAATTCCACAATGCGAAATCGAACGCGGTGAAAATGCCCGCCCATAATGGAAAGATCAGATATTTTTTATCAAGGGGTTCAAGTTGTTTTTGTTGCCGAATAAAAAGAGGGGTGAGAAAGATCGTGGAAATTAGCAAACGATAAAAACCGGTGATCGGACCTGGCGCCTCTGCCCAGCGCACGAACATGGCCGAAAGGCTGAGCGCACTTATCCCGATCGTGAGCGCGATGTATGGAAGGAATTTATTTGGCATTTGAAGATTGTACCCCTACATTGATGGATGAACTGTGTCAGATACGGTTGATGTTCAGCTGTTCAAGGGCAGGCAAAAGCGCATTAAGACCGGGCAGGCTAAAGTCAGGTTCGATGCGCTGCTTTTCATCGGATGTAAATTTTGCGCGGCGTGTGAGCCAGATCGTTCGCATGCTCAAAGTTTTTGCACCATAAATATCCGCTTGTAAATTGTCGCCGATCATCACAGCTTCTTCGGGCGCGATGTTCCATTGCGCGAGCGCGATCTCAAACGTACGCGGATGCGGCTTGCGATAATAGCATGCCGCCGAGGTCAGTACAAAATCAAAATACGGGCGAATACCAAAACTACCAACGAGTGTCTGTACATCTTTATCGTCGCCGGCGTTCGAGAAAATTCCGAGTTGATAACTTTTGGACCTAAGTTCTTGGAGAGTTTCCAGCGCGTCATTTTCCAGCACCCAGTTTTTTTGTGTGACGGAGAACATCGCGTCAAGCGCGGACCTGAGAATTGATTCGGCGACTTCGGCATGTCCCAACTCTTTTAGCAGTTCGCGTAAAACAAAATGATAGGTGGTCTCTTGAAGATCTTTATCACGTTGTTCATAATATTTATGTAATTGTGCGCGAAATATTCTCGTGTCTAACTGGATGTGATGTTCGTGTAATTTTTGCGTGAGGGTTTGATCTGCGCGTTCAAGCGTGGACGCCCAACCTTCGCGCGCATACATCAGCGTACCGCCAAGATCAAAGAGGATGTGCCGAATGGTAGAAGCGTTCATCAGGATTGGTATACCCTGATGAGCGTTTCTCGTAAAGGGGGAAGTTGGTACGGGGGAAGTTGGTACGTGTCGTGAATCGGATTTAGGATGATATGGGCTATCCTGCGCCTTTGAGATAAATTCCTGTTGGATCCAACTCTTCGCGTAAAATTTTCAATTCCTTTTTTTTGATCGGTTCGGTCACTCGTACTTGCGCGGTAACTTTCAGATCCCAGCCAGTGTTGGCTTTGGCTTCTTCAACGGTTTTGCCTGGGTGCAACGCGGTCAGGATCATTTCACCATTTTCGTCTGGTTCGAGCATGCCAATATCTGTCACGACGCCGACCATTCCTCTTCCGCGCAGGCCGGCATTTTCACGGTCGCCTTTGCCGCCAATAAATCCAGCCGAGGTCATGAATTCCACTTTTTCAGGAAAACGGCGTTTTTGATGCGGAGTCATAATGTAACAGCGATTTGCCCACGCGGCGATTTCCTGCGAACCGCCCGAGCCGGGCAAACGAACTTTAGGATGTTCATATCCGCCAATGACTGTCGCGTTGATATTGCCGTACTTGTCAATTTGAGCGCCGCCCATGAAACCCACATCCACGTTGCCGCGTTGCAGGTAATTAGCAAAAATATCATACATGCTGACAACTGACAGCGAGCCGCTCACGAGAGTTGGGTCGCCGATGGAAAGCGGTAGGCGTTCGGGTTCAGCGCCGATCACGCCTGCTTCGTAGATCATCACCAGGTTTGGAGCGTGAGTCCGTTTGGCTAAATTACAGGCAAGATTGGGTTGACCCACGCCGACAAAAACTACATCGCCATCTTTAAGCAGGCGCGCAGCGTTGACGATCATCAACTCGGCGGAGGAATAGGTTGTTTCGGTCATGGGTTTTCTCCTTGTATGCGAAAGACTTTAAAAGTCTGTAAGAAAATTTTGTATGATCTCAAGTATTTTTTGCGGATGTTCCAACGCGACAAGATGTGTGGCGTTTTCGATCGTTTCGATGCGAATGGATGGATTAAGGCGTTTTACTTTACGCGCAGTACTTTTCCAAAATGTGTCTGTTTCCGCGCCGCGAATGATAAGCGTGGGGACTTTTAACTTCGGCAATGCGCGCCATATTTCCATATCGTTCCAGATGCTTGCATAGTATATACGCGATTCCCATTCCGGGCTATAGATCAGTTGGTAACCGCCGTTCTCTTTGTGGCTTGTTATTCCTTCGATATAGGCGCACAAGGCATCATCGTCCAAATATTTGAAGGCGGGACGATGCCGATATCTCTTAAATAAAAGATCAAGATCCTCAAATTCGCGTCGGCGGTAGAGTGTGGATGTGATATGCGGATGAAGGCGATGCGCGAAATTGAAGGTGAGCGATATCTTCCAAAGCGCGATGTAGGATGGTGGAAGCAGAACAGGGTCAATAAGAATGAGGTGTTGGAATTTTTGTGGTTGGCGCAGCGCGGCTCTCAAAGCGGCGATCCCGCCCATCGAATGGCCGAGAACAGTTATCGGTGCGGCTGATTTGTTTTCATCCAAAAAACGGAGCAGGTCTTCGCTAAGGAGAGACCAATCGCGAAAGTCTTCTGGATTGCTTTCTTTCCACAATGGACGCTGGAGCATGGCCGTGACATGCGTGCTCTTTGCTAGCAGCGCAAGTAACGGACGATAACATGCCGGCGGATAGCCGTTGGCATGTAAAAATAACAGGTTGAGACCATCGCCTCCGAAATCCTGCGATGGAATGTGTGATGTGGGCATGATACTCTTCGTGAACTTTCGATATGATATTTGTCTTGCCAAGTATAGAGGTCTATTGTGCCAGAAGAATTGCGTGCAATCAAGGGATTTGTTTGATCTTATTTTCCCCAACTCTGAAATATTGTTTGCTTATGTCATCAAAACCTTCGCCAGCTCGTCTGCAATGCGTAGATATTTTTCGTGAATTTCATCCTCATACTCAATGCGATTAAAGGCCGCCATCAACTGTTGATGTTGTTCAACGGGAATAATGTCATCCGCCATCGGGAAGAGAACATTATCCTCCTTTTGAATATGTTCGCGTAATAGCGTTGTGTAGTCCAGTGCATTTTTGGCAATTTGTGATAACCCTGTCGCGTCGCCTCCCTGAACCCGCTCGGCGCCTTCTCTCATGGCGCGTGTCAGGCGGCGGCCCTCTTCATGATCCGCTAACATCATGCCTACAGGACCCATATCTTGCGGCATGCCATTTGCTTCCAATGCAACAAAGAGGATTCCCTCTTCCTTTTTATGATGACATCCATCCGCAAAATTCTTAATAAAGTCAGCCGCAGTGAAAAAGAAATCCATCGGAATAAGCTGGCCTTCCAAAATTCGATTTGCGGCTGTCTCCAACGAAGCCAATACATTTTCTATAACGCGATGTTCTTCCATTAATACTTCTGTAGCTTTCATAGAATCTATTCCTTTTTGACTATCTTCTGCGCGATTTATTTGTTACGCCGCCAATTTCAGAATCTGCTCGACGACCATAGTTCCCATTTGGGTTGTGCTGATGCCGCTGCGCGCGTCAGCGGAGGATATCTGTGCGCTGGCAAGTAAATAGGCCACGCTGTCTTCGATGCATTTTGCCGCGACTTTTTCACCGAGATAGTCCATCATCATGCTAACTGCCATGATCGCGCCAAGCGGACAGGCGATGTTCTGTCCTGCTATATCAGGCGCAGAGCCGTGGATCGGCTCGAACATGGAAGTCTTGCCCGGGTGTAGGTTGGCAGATGCGGCGATGCCTATTCCGCCTTGAAGCATCGAGCCGAGGTCGGTGATGATGTCACCGTATAGGTTGGTGGTCACGACCACATCATACCACTCGGGCTTTTGGATCATCAGCATGGTGAATGCATCCACGTACGCGTGATCTTGTTTGATATCCGGATATTCCTTCCCAACTTCGGCGAAGGTGCGCGTCCAGATCTCCTGCGGGCGGATGGCATTGGCTTTATCCACCAGGGTCAAACGACCCTGGCGATTTCGATCCGTGCTGCGGGAACGTGCGAGTTCAAATCCATAACGGATGGCGCGTTCGACTCCGACGCGGGTGTAGATGCTGGTCGAGGTCGCGACTTCATCCGGCGTGCCTTTCTTCAGGATGCCTCCGATTTGCGAGTATTCACCTTCTGTGTTTTCGCGTACCACTGTAAAGTCAATGTCGTCCGGACCTTTGCCTTTGAGCGGACAAAGTCCCTCAGCGTAGAGCTTGATTGGGCGCAGGTTAATGTACAGGTCAAGCCCGAAACGCAAGCCGAGAATGACAGAGCGTTCGACCAATCCTACTTCCACATCCGGGTGTCCGATCGCGCCGAGAAAAACCGCATCCAGGGTGCGCCATTCATCGATCACTTTTTCGGTTACAAGTTCCTTTGTCTTGAGATAATACGCGCCGGAATAAGGATATTCGATGAAGTTGCAATCGAAACCCCCATCCTTCATGACTGTGCGCAAAACTTTTAAACCTTCCGCCACAACATCTGGACCGATTCCATCTCCGCCAAGAATGCCGATGTTATATGTTTTCATTGATCTTCTCCATGTTTTATCCTAATTTTTCTGCGAGGCGTTCTTCTGCGTAAGCCAGTAATCCGCCTACTTCAATGATGCGCCGCAAAAAATTGGGGAAGGGAACGGCCTGGTATTGCGTACCCGTTGTCAGGTTGCGGATAATACCAGTGGCTGGTTCCACTTCGATCTCGTCGCCTTCGTTGATTCCATCCACCGCCTGTGGACATTCCAAAATCGGCAGACCAATGTTGATGGCGTTGCGAAAGAAGATGCGCGCATACGATTTGGCGATGACTGCCGAGACGCCTGCGGCTTTGATGGTGAGTGGAGCAACTTCACGCGAAGACCCGCAGCCGAAATTTGAATCAGCGACAATGAGATCGCCACGCTTCATTTTTTTGACGAAGTCTGCGTCGGCGTCTTCCATGCAGTGCAGGGATAGTTCACGTGGATCAGCGGTATTGCAATGACGGGCGGGGATGATCGCATCGGTATCCACGTTTCTGCCAAATTTCCACGCGTGACCGTGAATGCGGACGCGTTCACGCAGATAATTTTTTTGTACGAGTCCACCGCGCTGTGTGTGCCGTGGTAGAAGATCGAAGAATAACACTCGATCCGGGCGGGCGTAATTGGGAAGGTGACTCTCAGCATAAGCGAGCGTTTCCTCTACGGTCAGCTTTGAGTGTTCATCAGGCACGATACACGCGTAGATCAGCTCGCCGAAGATCAAGTCAGGGACGCCAACCACTGCCGCATCTTTGACTCCCGGCAGCAAACGCAAAATCATTTCAATACTACCGGGATAGATCTTGAATCCGCCGCGAATGATGACTTCATGCTTGCGCCCAACGATGCGAACCGGTCCATCTGCATCGATGACTGCGAGGTCGCCTGTGTGCAACCAACCTTCCTTATCAAGAACTTGCGCGGTAGCTTCGGGATTTTCCCAATAGCCAGTCATTACGTTGTAACCGCGCAGACAGAGTTCGCCTTCTTCGCCATACGGCAGGGACACGTCATCAGCATTGACAACTTTTAGTTCGATGTCTTCCAAAGGAATTCCGACTGATTCCGTTGCGGTGATGGGACCGTCGTCAAGTTGTGTCATTGTGACGGCGGGTGAGGCTTCGGTCAACCCGTAACCGATCAACAGTTTAAAATCCATTTTTTCGCGCGCGCGCATTACAAGTTCGGGAGGGCAGGGTGCACCCGCCATAATGCCTGTGCGAAGGGTCGCGCAGGCAGCTGTATTAAAGTCAGGGTGATTCAATTCCAGCGCGAACATGGTTGGCACGCCAGAGAGTACGGTAACGCCGGCCTCTTTGACCAATCTCAGGGCTTCGCTGGGGTGATAGTGCGGCATGCAGACCAATTGCGCTCCTGCGACTGCGCAAGCCAGCGTAATGGCGGTAAAGCCGAAGGCGTTGGAAAACGGGATCGTGCCGAGGAAAACATCTTCTGCCGTGCAATCCATCCGCGACGCGATAGCCGCCGCGTTATGTACCAGCCCACCGTGAGTCAAGATTGCGCCGCGCGGATCGCCTGAACTGCCCAGAGAGTGAATGATGGCCGCTGCATCCTGAGGTTTTGCGATGGCAGGCGCAAGCGGCGCGGTATCCTTTAATAAACTGTCCCAGGAAATGACGCCATCTTTTTTCTGCGCCTTCGAGGCGGATGTGGAGATCACAAAACGCAATTCGGGTAGATTCTCTCGCAGACCAAGTGCCATTTCAAGATGATCCAATCCATTGAATTGTTTCGGGTCCGAGAAGGTGATCAGCGCTTGGGGTTTTGTTTTTGCAAGGCGTGCGAGCGCATCTGTGCGGTCGCGGCGCACATTGATCGGCACCAGGATCAAACCTGCTTTGGCGGCGGCAAAGATCGTTATCACATACGCGGGAGTGCTCGGCAGGGTCACTCCAATGCGGTCGCCGGGTAGCAATCCCAACCCGCGCAGTCCTGCGGCGAGTGAGCTTGCTTTCAGTTCCACATCTGCATAGGACCAACGTTCCTTGTCAAGACGTAAAAAGATCTGATTTGCAAAACGGGTCGCCTGCGCGCTTAATAATTCGCCGATGGTCATGTTGTGAAAGTGTTCATAGGTCATGGGTTTATTTCCTTAGATCCGATAGGTTTTTGGAAACCTGCCTGGTCTGATTTATTTATAAATCTGATGGTGAAATAATTCTTCCCGCGACAGCTGATGCGGCAGCGACGTAGGGGTTCGCGAGATAGAGTTCGCTTGTGATATGTCCCATACGTCCGCGGAAGTTGCGGTTGCTGGTGGAGATACAGCGTTCGCCGGAGGCGAGTACACCCATGTGACCTCCAAGACAAGGGCCGCAAGTGGGCGTGCTAACCGAGCAATTGGCTTCAATGAAAATTTCTATTAAGCCTTCGCGCAGCGCATCCAAATAAACTTTTTGCGAGCCGGGGATGATCACTGCCCGAACTCGTGGATGTATCTTCCGTCCCTTTAGGATTTCCGCCGCCGCGCGCAAGTCTTCGATATTGCCGTTGGTGCACATGCCGATCACGGCTTGATTGATTTCCAATTCCTTTAATTCCGAAACCGGCTTGACGTTTTCCGGTATAAAGGGCACCGCGACAAATGGCTCAAAATTGGATACATCAATATCGTAGACGGCAGCGTATTCAGCGTCCGGGTCGCTTTGCAGGTAGAGACCATCGTCTCTGCCGCGAGAATGGAGATATGCGCGGGTTGTTTCGTCCGCTGCGAAGAGGCCCGCTTTGGCCCCGGCTTCGATTGCCATATTCGCCATTGAGAAACGGTCGTTCATACGCATACTGTCTATCGTTTCGCCTGTAAATTCCATGGCTTGATACCGTGCTCCTTCGACGCCGATCAGCGCGATGGTATGCAGGATCAAATCTTTCCCGCCCACCCATTTTTGAGGTTTGCCGTGATAAACAAATTTCACACTCTCAGGGACTTTCATCCACATCTCGCCGATCGCCATTGCGACAGCCGCATCAGTAGAGCCGATGCCCGTGCCGAATGCGCCGATAAATCCGTGCGTGCAAGTATGTGAATCTGCGCCGGCGATCAAATCTCCCGGCGCGATCAATCCCTGTTCTGGCAGAAGAATATGCTGTATGCCGGCGCGCCCCACATCGTAAAAACGGATGCCATGTTTAGCAGCAAATTCCCGGCATTGTTTGACGATCTCCGCGCTTTTGATGTCTTTCGCAGGAGTGAAGTGATCCATGATGAAGACGATCTTCTTCGGGTCGAACACGCGCGCGTTCCTGATCTTTTCAAATTCTTCAATGGCGAGGATCCCCGATAGTTCAGAAGCCATGACCAGATCGACGCGCGCATTAATGAATTGACCGGGGAATAATTCCTTTTGGTCGCATTTGGTAGCAAGAATTTTTTCAGCGAGAGTATGTCCCATAAATGGTTTCCTTTTTTTGTTGCGGTATAAAATTCGTTTGGATACTGATGAATGCAGACAAGCGCAGATTTATTTCTTTTGTATCAGAGTTTTTCAGCATCCCGATTCTAAAATGTACGGTAGAGAACTTCCTTTTACTTGATTTCAGATAAAACACTATTTATCTCCGCGATCCGATCAGCGGGTAAATGTCCATTTTTATCCCAGCCGCGTTCCATGTAATATTCATCCAGCATGTTTTGGAATTGTGCGCGGTCAATCTGATGGCCTTGTGTTTTGCGCGCGGGCATTGGTTCATCAAAATAGCGCTTTGGCAAAGTGTCATCGGCGCGACTCAAGCCGAAGTCCGCGTTGATGAGGCGTTCGGTATCCAATGTGCGGCGTCCCACGGCACGCAGAGTTTCAGGAGTATATTCGAATCCAGTTGCTGCCGAGATCAGTTCGCAAAATTCTTCATAACCCAGCAAGTGTGGGCTGTTAAATCCGCGCGTGATGAACCTGCATAGACCAAGACAATCGCCAACCGCGAAAATATCGTCACCCCACGCGATGATAAGACCTTTATCTTTGTAGCCCGTTGGGTCGGGATCATTGGCGCGCCCGTAAATTTTTGCACGCGCTTCATCTGGAAGTTTGAAGACTTCCAGCGTGGGACGGTTTCGTAAATGATCCGCGCCGCGGCTGGCAACTGCGATTCCCAATGCAAAGCCTTTGAAATAGCGCACATCATGCGGGTCGGACTGCGGCAGATTTTTTACGGCGATCAAATAATCGCGCGCCTCGGGCGGGAAGAAGCGCATCGCTTGTGAACTCTCTGCCAGCGTATCTCCGAAGCCGCGCCGGTACGCGATGTCTTCGATCAAGGCGTGGACGGTTTCATAATCTCCCCAACGTAAAGGTGAGCCTGTCATTGAATCGTTGATCAATCCGCGCTGGTAAAGCTCCATGGCCCAGGCGATGATCGTGCCTGTTGATGAAGCATCCAATCCCAGATCGTTAACCAGATTATTTAAAATAATCACCTGCTCAGTCGGCGCAATGCCAACGTTGGCACCGAGCAAACCGATCGTTGAATATTCGGGACCTTCGCCTCCCAATGTGTTGCGATGACGGCAATGCACAACGCACGAAGTACACGCCATCATCTTATCGGAAAATTTTTCAATTTCCTCGGCGTTGAGCGTGTCTTCAAAAAAATTATCCTGGCTGTTACGTGTGCGGATCGCGCCAAGTCGGTTGCTAACTTCATACAATAAAGGTGTGCCAACTTTGCCAAGCACCTGCACGATCCTTGATTTTTTTAGATCATCTTGTTGGTTTACGCGCAGCGTACGCAGTGTATCTTTTTGTGAGACCTCAATCGCTTCGCCGCCGCGCGCAACGATGGCTTTGAGATTCTTACTGCCCATCACTGCGCCCATGCCGCCGCGCCCCGCCGCGTTCTTTTTACCTGTCATGATGGCCGCCATGCGGACCAGATTTTCTCCCGATGGACCGATCACTGCGGATACAGTTCCCACACCATGCTTCGCTTTGAGTTGATCCTGCGCTTCGATGATTCTCGTCCCCCAGAGTCTGTCCGCTGGCAGGATGCTGATCTTTCCATCCTCGAGTAATAAATAGGATGGTTCCTGAGCGCGACCCAAAATGACGAGACGGTCGAATCCCGCTTTGCGCATTGCCGCCGCGAAAAATCCACCGCAGTTTGAGTCTCCCAATATCCCGCTTTCAGGGGAACGTGCCGAGACATTGAAACGCGCGGCATTGGGCGCGATGGTGCCTGTCAACAGGCCTGCGCCGATGATGAGCGGATTGCGCGGGTCGAACGCATCAATATCGCGTGGGTCGCCGTGTGCGCGCAGGTAATGACGCAGGTACGCCATGTTCATTCCGCGTCCGCCCAGATAGGCGCGTGTTAATTCATCAGGCACGGAGTCAACGTGTATCTCACTTGTAGAGAGGTTGATGATCGCGATGGTTGATTTATTCATCGGAATCCTAGCCACCAGCCACAGGCCAGACAATATGCAGGTGACCGCCCTCGGTCAGGAAAGATGCAGCATCTGCTTCCAGATCTTCAATGAAAATATGAGGCGGTGATTGATCCAATTCCACAGACAACGCAGGATAATCCTTCCGCAGCAGGGCCAGTAGATCGGATACGCGCGAACCATCCGCGATATTCAAACTTAAGTCGCGTATGCCCACTGATCGCCAGAACGGTTCTGCGAGCCTGATATGGATTTGCAAATTACATTCTCCTTTTATCTTTTGTGAGTTCGCGATCAAGTTCATCATCAGAGACTTCCTGGTTGGCTCTTTGTCGACGGCTCATCACAGTGACGATTCTCTTGACATCTTCGTCGGAGAGCAGTCGATTGGAGCGTTTGGCGACTTCCAGAATCTTTGTGACGAATGCGGGATTTTCCTCGATCTTGTTCTTGCGCAGGAAGAAACGAACATTATGTTCGCCTGACAAGGGCCCAATTTCTATGGTGTGTTCCCGCCCGACCATGGTGGATGGTACGCCGCAATAAACATGTTCCGCAAGCCAATCGTCCTTTTTGCTAAGGGCTTTGGCCATTGCCGCTGCGTGGACGCCAGTGGCTGTGCGGAAAGAATCTGCGCCAACAATGGGGTAATTGAATGGAATGACCGCGCCGCATTTTTCGGAGATCACTTCACAATATTCAGGAAGTTTGGTCAGGTCGCGATCTGCCCAACCGAGAAGGTTAAGATTGACCAGCAGGATTTCCATCGGGGTGTTGCCGCTTCTTTCGCCAATTCCCAACCCGCAGGCGTGGACGCGATCAACTCCCGCTTCAATTGCCGCCAGCGAGTTGATGACATCGAGGCCGCGGTCTTTGTGTCCGTGCCAATCAATTCCAATGTTTGGATCAATTTCATCCACCACCTTGCGCAGGAAAGTGATCAATGAGCGGACGCCGTGCGGCGTAATATGCCCGACCGTATCCGATACACAGATACGGTGCGCGCCCGCGCGGATGGCGGCTGTGTAAACCTGACGAAGAGTCTCAGGCTGAGTGCGGATCGTATCCTCGGTGACGAACATGACGGGGATTTCGTTCTTCACCGCGAAACTCACGGATTCCTCGGTTTGTTTCAGCAGGAAATTTAGATCCCATCCTTCTGCGTATTGACGGATCGGACTCGTGCCCACAAAGATTGCTGCCTCGATGGGGATGCCCACTTCCTGTGACACCTCCACAATGGGAGTGATATCTGAAATAACAGAACGCGCTGCGCTCTGTGCTTGGATCGGCATATTTTGTTTGACGATTTCCTTCGCCAGCACCGTTACGTGGTATTTGAATTTTTCCCCCGCACCGCACAGGCCAAGATCCGCC
>CAIWRB010000424.1 GCA_903914955.1 uncultured Chloroflexota bacterium
CATCCGCAAGCAAAGCCTCAATTTCCAACTTCCACCTTTCGAGAGTCTCAGGGCGGCGCTTTCCAGTATCCGCAGGCTGACAAAACACCGCATTCCTATCATTCAACACTTCACGAATGGATGGCAGATCCGCTGAGATGATCGCGCGGCCTGAGGCCATATACTCGAACATCTTCATCGGGTTGATGACCTCGGCGATATCCTGCCCGCTGCTGCCTTCGATCGAACGGCTGTACGGCATCAGCAGCACATCTGACGCTGCTTGATGGAGCGGGATTTTTTCATGATTCACAAAACCCGTCATGGTCACATTCGACAGTTTTGCCTCGCTCAACTTGCCACGCCAAAACTTCACCAGTTCAGGCGTGCCGCCCACCCACAAAAAATTTATATCCTTCATTTTCTTTGCGAGTTCAAATAATAAATCAGCGCCCCTGCCGGGATAAATGTGACCCGTGAAGCCGACAGTCAACCCTTCAGGCAGATTTAATTGATGTCTTGCTTCAGGCGGATTCGGCAGCCCATCATATTTTTCCAACTCGACACCGTTCGGCGCGATCAGCAGCGACTCATTCTTAAACTGCAATTGGGCCGAACGTTCGAGGGCATTTCTCAACGCTGACGTCGTGACCGTCATCGCCTTATTTCCTTTTGCTTTCCAAAACCTTCCCAGCCACCACGCCCCCATTCTGCCGGAGACATCCGCGTGCATTTCGAGCACAACCGGATAGCCCGCCCACAACCCGATCACAGCCGATTGCGGGAGCCATGTGTAAATTAGATCAGCATGGAATTTTTTCGCGGCGCGCTGAGCGTGGAAGATAAAGTCAAAGCGTTTGAGATGCCTTTCGGACGGAAGCAGTTCGAGGTCGGGAATGAGGCGCAGACCATAATGCGCGGCGAGTGATTCGCTGGAGACTGATCCTGTTTCTCGAGGCGCGAACATCCGAATCTCATGTCCCAATTGTATGAGGGCTTGAGTCACTTTCATCGCCTGGATCGAATTGGCGGTGAGCGACGGGATGCGCGAATTAGTGATGACTGCGATCTTCATTTTTTCGAATCTCTTTCAAGCCGCGAATGACCATGACACCCACAGAAGCCATGTAATAGAACGAAAGCAGCGCGCCCGCGGCGGCGATGCCGTAGCGCGGAACGAGCCAAAACGCCAGTGATATTTTGAGCAGACCAACTGTCAGCGTGACCCAAATCGGAAAATCGGGCAGACCCAGAGAAAGCAGGAGCGGACGATTCCAAAAGAGGATGTAATTAAAAGTAAATCCAATAAGGAGCGCAAGCAGGGCGGGGTACCCCGCGGCATATTCCGAGCCGGAAATGGACAACAACCATCTTCCAAAAATAACAAAACCCGCCGCCAAAGCAAGGTTATAGACCGCGGCAAGCGTTGTGATCTTTTTGAGAAAATCAATTAATCGCCGCCAGGCTTTCTGCACGATCAGTTTATTGATCTCGGGATAGGTGGTGAGGATGAGCGGGTTGGCCGATACAGAAAGCAAACTGACGATGGAGTAGGCCGCCTTGTAATATCCCGCCGCCTCACTTGTGAGGAAATATCCCACCCATAAAATTTCGCTTTCACGGAAAACGAGAATGAGCGTGGCGCTTAAATTGGAACTGATGGCAAAACGGGCAAGTTCTTTGACCTGTGGAATTGAATTGATCTGTGCTTTCCACCAACCACTTCCAAGTTTTTTTGTGAGCTGGAAAAATGCTGTTGAGAAAATGCCCAGCCCCAAAACGACTTTCCCTGCCAGATAGGCGTATAGAACAAACTGCAGGTTTCCGTGTGTGAAGAACGCAAATGTGATCAGCCCGGCCGTGAGTATGCTTTGAACGAGGTTGATCAGGCCTTGATATTTTATTTTCCCGAGCATCTGCAAAACGCCCGTGGCTGTCTCCGTGTTGAAATTCACCAGCAAGCCGAGACTGTAAACGATGAAGAGAAAAGCCGTGTTGGGAGTCTTGGCAATGTACAGAGCCGCAAGCGCCGCCGTGATCGCAACGAACACAAACGCCAGCAACGAAACCAGCGCCTCACTCAAAGCGGCAGCCTTGACCAGCGCCGCCGTTCTCTCCTTTTCATCTTTCTCCAAATATTCGCCGCCATAGCGCACCACCAACTCGCTCATCCGAAAGGATAATAATCCGTTCACGGTGGAGGCGTAGCTCATGATAATGGCGATCAGACCAAACTGCGCAGGTCCAAGCAAACGCGCGGCGAGGATGCTCTGCACCACGCTTAATCCCAGGCTGACGGTGTTCGCGCTAAGCAACGCCGCGCTGGAACGGAGCACTTTGGAAAGCAGGGGATCTTCTTTTAATTTTGAGAGAACCGACATGTATGAATTGTACACATAAAAATGAAAAACGGATCACGCTGGCGTAATCCGTTCGATCATCAGTGGTTTTTAATGAACCCGTTCATAAATACGAATTTCGGGGTTGACCACCCTGACTTGAACCTGGGGTAAAAAGGGCGGCAGGGAATATGTAAATTTCTCAACCAGGCGGAACGTAGAGATCTCTCCTGCGAGCAGTTTCTTGAAGAAATCACATTCAACGGGATTCGTTTTACAGATGGAGTCGGTATACAACCGCGAATACGTAAAGGAATCAATGACCAAGTAATCCACCTTACGGTCGATCAATCCCTGCTCACCCTGGTTATATTCAACTTTTCCGCCAGTTGGCACAACATCATCTGGATATTTAACGAAGTAGATCGGGTAATTACGCGCCGCTCCATAGAACTGCTTTTTGTCCACGATCGGCGGATAGAGAGTGTACTCAACAGTGGTTTGATACCCGCGAATTGTGGCTATATATTCTCCGGCAGGGATACGCGCGTCATTCAAGAACAGCAGGGCGGTACTTACCAGTCGCAGCATGGAATAGGAAAACCCGAGGACCAGCACAACGGTTACAACAGGCGGCACAAAACTCCAGTTTTTGTTCTTCGCCACCTCAATGATCTCTTTGATAAAGAACGCGCCCAAAACAGACAGGAACGGCACAAACGGAATAAAGTAACGCGGAATGTAATTGATCGACACCAGGAAAGGCAGATCGAAGATGACCACTGCAATGATCAGGATCAGGATCGCCTGCGCCTGCTTTTCATCCATAACCACCATTTTTAATTTCCATAAGATCAATCTGGCAGTGAACCATATAAAACAAATAATAAAAAGGGAATAGGCAAATACGCCGACTGCACTCTGAAAGACCGGCCATTGCCCGATCAGCCCGATCGGGCTGCCGGAATTGAATCCGTATTGCGGATAACGCTGGAGCGCCGGGATCACATTTGAAAAATAATACAACGGTGATAACAGGGCTTTCGGCGTGCCGAGAGCATATCCGCCAAAGCTAAGCACGCCGCCGACAAACAAAATTCCAAAAGATCGAAGCCAGTTCTGGCGCAGCTCGCTCCAATTCATAAAGATCAAAATAAACAGCGGCACCAGCAATAGACTTCCGCCCGTAAATTTACTTGAGGCCGCCAATCCCACACAGAAGAATGAAGCGTAGATCCAGTTCCTTGATTTTGTGAATTGATATTTTATCGAGAAATAA
>CAIWRB010000425.1 GCA_903914955.1 uncultured Chloroflexota bacterium
ATCCGCCCAGGGCAAATATACCAGCCCGCGTTCTTTGCAGTCCCATGCTTTCTCGCATTCACAGGCTTCCGCCCACGCGCTCATCATGTAGATCGCTCGTTTTCCAAGTCGTTTCTCGTCTGAGCCACGCAGGTATTTTCCGTCGATATTGATCACTTGTCCCGCAACAATCTCGTTGACCGCTAAAACCCAGTCATAAAATGCAAACTGAAATTGCTGAGCATCAATTATTGAAAAGACACTCCAAAAGTGTCGTGTGATGGGATCCCGTTTGGCAGTTCCAGAAAAGTGCTCAACCGACCAATGCAGTTTGCTATTCCCGTACGATTCAATATCCACCCAGCCTTCTGCTCCACAAATGACTGCACAGATTGCGATCACAATGATATCTATCAATTTATGATCTTTTGTTCGATTCTCCCTGGCACCGCCCGCCAGGGCAGGTGTGCGTGGGTCGCTGACTTTGCTGAAATGTTCTTCAATCGCTTCCAATGGCTCCTTGGGCATGGCTTCTCCTTCCAGAAAGTCAGTTTTACCCTATTTCAATCCCAATTTAGATGCGATTGCCCTGCAGTTGTTGCCCTTCATGCTGCTCCCGGGAAATTATGAGAGTAAAATACCATGAACCTCTTCCTTTCGCAAATCCGGCAGATGAGTTAGTAACCAACACAACTGTCCCAAAGGTTCATCTCGAGTAATTTAAGCTTTTGACGAAAACCTTCGGGACGTTTTTTTATTCTAATTACCTAAATCGTTTATTATTTGTAAAATCCGGACAGCGCCCCCAGAGTTACTTTCAGAAAATGCCATTGGAGGATTGTATGACTGAAAACGAAACACGCGAACCAAAAGATATTCTTAATGAGATTTATGCCGGCCTGCAGAATGGTGATGAAGCCACTCTGCTGCGGGCTCTCACTGGCTTGAGTAAATATAATTTCAGCAGTGAGGCTGTGCGAAATCAACTGGAAAAACTTTCGGCGCAAAGTGACAAGGAGCATATTCGTAAAGCGGCGCTTGCCGCACTTAACCTGCCTGCACAACGCCATGTGCAGAGTCGTTTGAGCAGGATGCATCGGGGCGAACGATTTATGCTTTTGCAGGAGATCGATAGCTGGGAAAAAAATGCTTTGCTTGAAAACCAGAGGGCTGAATTACTCCGCCGCCGCTATGATTTTGACTTTACGCCTCAAGCTGAAATAAATTTCCCTGAAACAAAAGTAACTATCCCATTAACAAAGACCGAGCCGGAGGGTCCGCGCCCATCTCTTTTGCAAACTTTGGTCAGCGAAGCGAGCATCAAGATCTATTTGTATCTGGGCGCGTTCTTCGTGATCGCGTCAGCTTCGATTTTGGGCGCGGCAATTCCGGAACTGCGGCTGCCGATCCTGATCATTGGAACACTAATTTTTGGTGGACTTGCGTTGGCGATCAACAAGAGACTGCCACAACCGAGCTTTGCGCTCTTTATTGTTTTCTCTTTTCTACTTCCAATCACTGCGAACACCATTCAGGACATATTGCTTCAAAATTTTGATATGACCCCCACTTTCAACGCCGGGTATTGGGTGTTCATTTATTTTGTGATGGCCGCCATCTGGGGCGGAAGCACATGGTTGTACGAATCGCGCCTGTTCAGTATGACTGCGTTTATTTCGTTGACCCTCGCGCTTTTTCGTGTTGGAGATATGTTCAATACAGAAATTGAATTTAGTTTAAGCATGGTTGGCGCCGCCTCAATTGCTGGGTTGGCTGGCGTGTGGTTATTAAAAAAATGGAAAGACTCAAAATTTGCGCATCCGTTATTTTTGACAACGCAAGCCCTGCAAGTCATTACCCTGAGCGTTTCAATTTCTATTTTTGGAGCCCATGTTAGTGACCCATCTCTTTCAGTGTATTGGCAACTGGCAACTTTCTTTACGTGGACTTTTGCTTTCGCGTTTTATATTTTCTCGAATTCCCTTTTCCCTTTCATATTCTTTCCGTGGCTTGCGGCGGGCACACTCATCCCGCTGCCGTGGTTCATTAATGCGGCCTTCGATATTGAAAGCCTTGGCTCAAGCATTATCCTGTTCTTGTGGGGAGCGATGCTCTCGATCGCAAGCGAAATCGCTCGGCGAATTGAACTAACCCGCAAATACTACCTGCCCGTTCTGCTTGCGTCTATACCGGCCATTTTGCTGGGGATCATCACTGCTTTTGCATACAGCATATCGCTTGGAATGATCGCCGCCTTGGGCGCGGTGGTCATTTTTACAGGTTTGCACATTCTGCGCGCGCGCTGGTGGTTGTGGTCTTTGGCTCTGCTCAATTTCGCCATCGCGTATTTTGCGTTCTTCAATCTCGAATTCATTCAAAGGCTTAATGTATTCTTTGGCTATCAAATCCTCATCTTGAGTATTCTCTTTTTACTGCCAGACCTCTTCTTGAAAAAAGACCTGACGGCGGATAAAGCCTGGCGATTGCCCCCGCGAATCTATGGGATGGTATTTACCTTGTATGCAAGTACGCTATTGTTACTGCGAATCGACTTTGACCGCGTTGCGATATGCTTTGCGGTTTATAGCCTGTTCTTTGCCGTGTACACTTTCGCACAACGCAAAGCCATCCTTGGTTATATTCCCGCCTTGTATCTGCCGCTCACGATTATCTTTGCGCTGAATCATTTCAACGTGGATGAGTGGCTGCCCGCACTCACCGCGTTGGCAGTTTTGTATTTCGTCACAGGCATTGCGGTACGCTCAAAACAAGCATGGTCATTGACCTTACGCAACAGCGCGTTAATTCTTGGCACGCTTCTTTCATTCACTGCTTTATTCATGTTAAAAGAATCAGGCGGGTGGTACGCACTTGTGATCGGCTTGCTTTTCATTGGAGAGATGTACTTTAGCCGAAATGGTTGGTTTGAACTCGGCGCGCCCATGCTGTTTAGTATTGGCGCATTTTTAATTCTGCGCGACATCAGCTTTGAACGCGTCACGTATCACTTGCTTGCCTATGGCATCGTCTGGATACTCGCAGACTTGTTGGCGCATTTAACTTTCACAAACCTCAGACCGTTGAAAATGTTTGTACGCATTTTTGGAGGATTATTTGCAATTGCAAGTTATGGATTTTTAATTACGGAAAGCGACGCTTCGTTCGCGGCATTTGGATTCGGACTGTTCACGCTTCTTTTCTTAACGGTCAGCCTGCTCTACCGCCAAAAGACTCTTTTCTACGCCTTCACCTTAACCCTGCCGCTCTTCATCACTTTCCTCTTCCGCGAATTTGACTTGAACAAATGGATACATCCTGTCATTGTGATCGCGATAATCTATTACGCCGCAGGGTTTTTACTGCGCAGTATGAAACGCGCCACTGGTTGGGACAAAACGCTGCTCTTCAGCGGGCTTGGGCTGGGAGTCATCTCTTCGATAGCTGCACCAAGTATCGGCGGGTTGGATGCTGCGATCCCTGTCGCGATTGCAGCCACGCTTTGGGCTGTCGAAGCTTTCATGAAGAAAAATGCCTGGCTGGCGTTTCCCGCAAATGGTTTGTATTTACTGGCTTATTTTATCATCCTGATAGAGTTGAATGTGGATGAACAGCAGTTCTTCTCGATGGGAGCGGCGCTGTTGGGGGTGATCCAGCATACTCTTTTGGCGCGCGCGGGAAGCAGGATGGGTGCGTTCGTAATGGGAATGCTTTCGCAATTCGTTTTGCTTGGCACCACCTATATTGAGATGGTGAACCGAAATGAGTTGATCTACTTCGCGGTGTTGTTCTTTCAGTCGCTGGCGGTGCTGGTCTATGGGATCGTCATTCGTTCGCGCAGTCTGACATTTTTCCCAATTGGATTTGTGGTGCTGGGCGTGTTCACGGTGGTGTACAGCACTCTCGAAGGAGTGGCGGCTATCTTCCTGATCGGCTGTACGGGAATCGTACTGCTTATGCTGGGGGTGTTCGCGGTGCTGGCGCGGGAGAGAATTTCAAAATTCAGCGAGAAGATCAGTGGGTGGCAGGCCTAGAATCAAGTGAAGCCTCGGCGTCGGGAGGGAATTTGACGGCGAGGTCGCCGCGTTGATCAAATTTGACGCGCAAATCTTCTGCCTTTTGTGCGTCCACACAGATATCGACGAACAGGTATTCAAAGTCGCGCTCGTCAGAGAACTGACCGAGGATTATGTCCATTTCGCCGATGACCAGTTCGAACATGTTGAGTTTCTGGTCAAGGATTTCGAGCAGGTAATCTTCCACCGTGCCGCTTTTTTGTTTTTTTTTGAGTTGCTTGCCCCTAGTTTTTGACTTGCTTATTTCATGCTTGACTTGTTGCTAATGCCCTAATTCCAGCAATTCCAAATCTAAAACCGAACAAGCTCAAAATCAGGTAAACTCTGTAATCTTGGAGCAATAATGGTATGGTGCCAGCCGAGGATATGTGTAAATGCCTCATACTCTGGTAAAAAGCGCTATTTTTTTCCAAGAATTCAATTTCAGATTTGGAATTGCTGCCCTAATTCTCGCTTGCTTGACAAGTTTTATAAACTGCAGGTACAATCTTTCTTGACCTGCAGTGTGATTTCCTAGGCAGGATTCTATCTCAACCGAAACGAAAAGACCCCTTCCATTTAGGAAGGGGTCTTTTCGTTTTACTAACCTAGGTTAAAGATCTTGCATTTTATATTTGTGAGTATGTAGATGAGTGAAGTTATCAATCAGTTCAAAATTTATTTAAGAACCAAATCGCTTTGTACTCTGACGATTCGTGGATATGCCTTTGATGTGGCACAGTTCATAGAATGGTCAGAGAGCCACGGCATTTTACTCAATCATGTAACCCGGGAAGATGCGAGCCAGTATCTAAATTTCTTTGTTACAAGCGTTCATGAGATTCGGCCTAGGATGATCGGTACATATACACCGAGGACAGTTATGAAAAAAACAGCTGCTGTGCGCGCCTTCTTTGATTACTTGCGAGCAGGTAATGAACAATAATCCCTTTGCTTCTCTTGATCTTCATCTTTTGCGGGTTGAAAAGGTAAAGGATTGTAAAAAGATGCCTAATCTTGATCAACAACTTAATCAGGTTGACATTTCAAAACCTACTGAGCGTCTCATTGATAACTAAACTTTTTAGATACTCAATCCAGCAAGAGCAAAGAATGATTGGATCAAACCTGGCTTATGCCGCAAACGTAAA
>CAIWRB010000426.1 GCA_903914955.1 uncultured Chloroflexota bacterium
AGACAATGCGGAGGATAATTTGCGCGAACTGGCAAAAAGATTTGGAATACAATGAAGACTGAATCATGGAATTTCATTGCTGCCTGACCGCCTTGCGCCCAAAACATGACCCTCTCAAGGCTTAATCCGGGATTCGAATTCCCGTGGGGGCACAGGATACAGGCGCACTTTAGATTTGACTGTGCCGATCAAACAAGGAAGGCCATTTAAACCCCCCCGCAGTTAGCGAGGGGGTTTAAATGTATTGAATGTCCTTTATGGCATTGTGCGGGGAAAATAAGACAATCTAACCCAATAATTTCTCCACGGTTCATTTTACATTTGCTGAACGTAGGAGTTTGATGGGGTGCAGAGATTTAAACTCCGAACCTCACATACCCGAAGTGTTAGGACTAAATTGGCTGTGCTTGCTACCTGGTTATCCCCCCGGAACTGAGCGGTAAAAGGAGATTATCATGGTATTTTACCCTCATAATTTCACGGGAGCAGCAATATGGGCAAAATCCTTCGTTGGCTACAAGAGCGCATCTAACTCTGGATAAAACCCGCGACTTCAGTCTTGATCGGCGCCCTTTCAGATCTGACACGCAACCATGCTGATCTGGTTGTAGAAAATGCGTTGTTGCGCCAACAACTGATCGTGCTGAATCAACAGATCAAACGACCACAGCTAATCATACGACGTATCTGAACTGACCTACATCTTTGCAGATCAAGAAGTATACGAACAGGGGTGAAATTATTTATCTATGTTCAGGATATGAAATCGAATTGTGTTTTGCTGCTTGTGATCGGTGTGTTTTCCTGAAAACCGATTGTCCAAACAATCCGAGTGTGTATTAATACAAAAAGACCGAGACCAACTTGGAGGTAAAAAGGTATCGTCTGACGAAAGTTCAGCCAAAAACCCCAAAAAAATATAACGGATGAGACTAGTAGCCAGCACAGGTCTCGTTATGGCGTCTGACCACTCTTTACTGCAGTCTTACCTGGCTTTTTCTGATGATCGATTAATGCTATTCACCCTTGGTCGTTGATGTTTAGTACGGCTGGTTGGTTTTGACTTTGGCAGGCCATAATAATTGGGGACACGCTGATCATTTCCTTGATGCGGCCTTTCTTGATTAAAGTATGCCGTGTACTCTGTGACTACACCTCGTAAATGGTTATCGTCATGAATCAGAATATGATTGTACGAACCCGCGATCCCAAACCGTGCTATGCTGTTGTACAACCCAAATCTATCAAGAAAACTATACCTTTGCGTTTCTCCTTTTTTCAATAAAGCATGGCGGATAAGCCAAGCAGTCAGCACAGATCATTTAACAGCGCTAAAAATACCATATGCAGAAAAAATACCTTCAAACGCTTGTCTACAATCTTGCATTGCTTTTTCACGCCACTTGGTTTCGACGGGGAAATACATTTCTTCGTATTCATTTTTCACAGCGCGACGGGCTGCCTCTGATTTTGTGCCGAACTGGAACATACGATTTTCCATCATAAATGCGCGCCCAATTCTAATTTGTGCGAGGATCGAGTCGCCAAACGTGCCGAATTCAAAACAGGTGGAAAATAATTTTTTGGCTGGGTATTTTTCGTCACGCAGCTGATAAAAATAATCGCCGATGTCGCCTGTGGTGGTATAAAAATTGGAGGTGGTACCAGATACGATCAGAGGATAGTTGAAGCGCTTCATCAATTCGGAGGCTAGGGCTGGCTCACGGGTCGAGTTGTAGAAACTCATCTGGTAACGAGGGCCATATCCGGTATGCAGATCGAGGTGGATGACTTGCTCATATTCCTCAAGCGTTTTTTGTAATAAACCGCGCATGAATTGCGTACTCTCCTGCGTGGTTTGTCCGCCAAAAGATGCTCCCTGTGGGTGGCGATATTGTCCAAATATCATCCCCAGGCGAATTTTACTGAACTCGATACGGAGGTAAAGGGAAATAAATCGCAAATAGTAGGCCATACTATTAAGGAATACATTTGACAGCGGCCGCGGCGGATTCAAGATTGGAATTAACTGTTCATAATCGGGGTTGAGTTTTGGGTCGAAGTTTTCATCCCAGACGAAGTTGCGGTTTAGATCAACATTGTTTTCGTTGACCCGTCTGTGATTTTTCATGCCCCAAGGATTGATCGCATGAACCAATAATATGCCAGTGTTTTCAATATTCAAACGCGGGGCGAATTCATCCATGAATATTTTCAGTATGCCAGAACCAACATAGCCTTCAATGCCATGCAAGCCTGTTGAGATGATGATGAGATTCTCTTTTTTACGCGGCTCAGCCCAGGCGTAGTCAATGCTGAGGGATGGGTCTGTTTTTAGCGGATAAGACTCAAGACGTGATGAATGCCATTTGGGGCGGAGCAGTTCCACGTCACGAATGAAACGTGCGCGGGATGTTTCGTATGAGTCGGGGAATAGTGTATCCATTAGAAGGGTCCGAATTTGATCGCTACGGCAATCCCTAAAAAGGCAACAGTTGCAAGAATAACCCACAACCAGAGTTTGGCTGTCCAGCGCAGCCACTTGGGATAACTGACGACTGTCAATCCGAGGCTGATGAGTAGTACTGGATTGGTGGGGTAGGCAAGGTTGGAGAAACCATCGCCAAAGATGTAGGCGAGGACTGCGGTTTGACGAGTAACGCCAATCAAGTCAGCCAGAGGTAAAACTATTGGCATCATCAGGAAGGCTTTGGCAGAACCTGATGCTATAAAGAATTCGATACCAAGCGCAAGCACATAAACAACCAACGCACCCGGGAATGCGCCGAGATTTTGGAATGGCTCAGCCGCCGCATGAAGAATAGTATCTGTGACGCCACCGCTGTCTATAATAAAGCGAATACTGGCCGCCATGAGAATCAGCGGAACTGACGGAGCGAGTCCTCCCCAGCCCTCGATGAGTCCCTGCCAAACGGTTTTACCACCTGCGCCTGAGAGGAAACCCGCACCCAATCCGCCGATCAGAAAAAGGATTCCAACGATAGGCAGAGAGTAATCTGAAATAGCAGGAACAAAGGGTCCCATGAGCATGACCGCAAAAATAAATAGCAGGAAGAAGCCAAAGAATGACATGGCCCGATTTTGTTTGAGATCTTCAGTAAGAAGGGAGGCATCCGCTCCCTTGTATTTTTCGCGCTCGGCATTGTCTTCACCATGCACGAGCGACAACTTTGGTTCCTTGTCAATTTTGCGGGCGTACGCGGAAAGGAAAAAGCCGAAGATAAGATAGATGGTGATAAAGACTATGATTCGAAACCACGCGCCAGAAAAAAGTGGAAGACCGGCAAGCTGTTGTGATACCCCGAGCGTGTAAGGGTTTGTGATAGCAGCCGAGAAACCCATATTCGTGGCAAGAATGGACATGCCAAGTCCGACGAGCGCATCCCAGCCAAGAGTATAGGAGAGGGCGATCATTACAGGCACAAGCAGAACAACTTCTTCGAATGTGCCCAATGTAGCGCCCAGGAACATAAAAGCAAGCGAGACCATCCAAAGCAATGTGTATTTGCGTCCGCTGAAACGGCGAACGATACTGCCAATGAAAGCGCGTAGTGTGCCGGTCTTATCCATGACGGCGAAAGCGCCGCCTGCGAAGAACAACACTACGATGATGACAATAACGGTCAGTCCGCTGCTGCTCCCTAGGACTTCAAATGGAGCAACGAACCAGCGCCAGATTGGATAGTCAGGATGTTCAATGGTCTGGAAGGATGCGGGATCAATGGTTTCTCTGCCGTTCACATCGATACGGTTGTAACTGCCTGCTGGGATGACAAGCGTGAGAATGCCTGCGATCATCATCAAGACAAATAGAATAACGAGCGATTGAATGAACGCTCGTTTGCCAATCTGGGCGCCTGCTTTTTGTTCCATAGGAGACTCCTGCGAGGGATTTTTAAATGAACTTTACCATAGAACCCACAGACTATTTGTTAACGAAGATTGATGTACTGGCTTTTGTGAAACAAAGTTATTATGTATACCCATTGAGTAATTTCAGCCTTTCTCCAACGCTTCCGTAATTGTCCAGTAAGATCTATCTCTTTGTGACATATGGGTACAGCCACAATCAGTGGTTGGTAATTGAAACGCGCTCAATCGGGCGCGTTTTTGTTCGTATGTGCAGCCGACAGCCGCAATGTGGACAGAGTCTATGTAAGCCTTCAATAATACAGGCTTCATTCCCCTTCAGTGTTTCCTCCCCCTTCCCTTTCATAGCAACGGATAACTGATCAGTTCCTTAACTGACCATCGCCGTGACGTAAGCCCGGCCGCCACACCTGCACTGGCGCTGCGCTCCAGCGCGGTGCCAGTGTCGCAGGCGTCATCTTTTTATATAGCCTCGGTCTCTGCTTTCCTTTTCTGAGAATAGGTTCTGGTAATGTGACCCGCAGACTCTCGTGTGACGAGCAAAGTGATAGTAAGCGAGCCACCAATAAAGTTTTCAGCCGATACAACAACGTATGCTTCCGGATCGTAAACTTGCTTTCACAAGCCTGACAAAACAAGTCGGGAATGCACTCATACTTTCCATGAGATCCATATCCGATCAGGGCGTGGATCCTTTCATCGGTCACAAGGTAATAATAGCAATCAGGATTGGAACAAAAATAATTGTGCGTGCAGATCTTCTTTTTCCCTCCCTCGCTTGCTATTGGTTTCACTATATGGTGTCAGTGCTGTCCCAGAAGGCGTTATGGTAAGCTGATGTCCTGTGTGGCAATATGGACAGTCATCTTCTGTTTTTACTTTTAGCATACGGGGCTTTGAAGATTTCGCCGAGGCTTTTCTCTTGGTCAGCAATTTCCACAATGTTTTGAGCCGGGGAAATGCCAGCAGCAGTACAAGCACGACCAAGATCAATATATATGAAGTCTGTTTATTCAAGAGAGGAGAATTTCCTTGTCTGGTGATCTGGCAAGGGCACATCCTACTATACTTTCTCCTCCCCTTCAATTACCAATCACCGATTATGGCGGTACCAAGGTTTCGACATTAGCGAATAATAAAACAAAGGCTGTCCTTTATTTGGGACAACCTTTAATGCTTCTTTCTAATTCCTTTACAAATCCTTTATGTGCCAGTGATATTATTTTTCATGACGAACGATATGTATATAGTTATGTATTCATCAATCGATTGAAGAAAAAAGGAGATAACATCATGAAACAAAACTTCTATCTGGCGCTTGTACTTGCTCTGGCTGTTGCTCTGGCTGTTTCAAGTGTAGCCTTTGCCAAGGGCGATGGTCCCGGCGGAAATGGGAATGGAAATGGCGGCGCAGTGACCGGCACAGGCAGCTGCGACGGCACAGGTGCTGGAACAGGTGTTGGCACTGGAACTTGCGACGCAAACCTTGATGGGGTATGTGACGATGCGAACCTCGACGGACTCTGTGATTGTTCTGGATTGCCGATTGGCACGGGCGTGCCGGTTGGTACAGGGATTGGTGCTGGTGGCGTTTTTCGCAAGGGCGGACGTTAGCCAATCCAGATTTCGATAAAAACTGGCAGTCATGGACTGCCAGTTTTTTTATCGATTTATTTTTTCAAATACTTAAACGGCGGACGTTGATTCAACTTCAACAAATTTGCCCTCGAGTCACTGGCATGGATGGCTGTGAGTGAGTCTGTGTCACACAACTAAGGCGCTGAAAATTATCGAGTGGCAATCCTGAAAATGAAAGATGCGATAAGTTGTCTTATGCCGCTGTGCTGGCTACTTGGCTCATCCGTTCAAGAATATAAACAAAAATATATAGGAGTTGTTATAATAGGGTTACAACCCGTGAGACAATCATAAAGTTAAGGAATATTTCAAGAGGCGGCGACCTCTAAAATTTCCACCCCAAATATTTTTCCGGGTTCTGTATTATTGATGTTAGCACAAACCATGAAAATCACTCCTGCGCAAAATACCCAGGCGAGCCTCGCCGGCAACGCTCAAACTCCATTGATGGTACATCTCATGGGAGCGCCTTGCGCCGTTTTGCCAGGTGGAGAAAATATTAAGTTTCAGGTCGATAATACCCTGCTCTTGATGGCTTACCTGGGGGCAAACTCGGGCAAAACCTTCCGCCGCACTGACCTGGCCACACTTTTCTACCCGGATCACGAAGAACAGAATGCCAACCAGAACATCCGCCAGGTCATACACCGGCTGCGCAAGTTATTAAAAGATGACACCCGCCAGATTCCCGGACTGTTGGTGGACGCCATGACGATCCGCATCAACCCGGATGGGCCGCTCGTAACCGATATTCAACAATTTAACGAACAATCCCAGGCCAGCCAAAAGTTCATGCAACAACATTCCCATCGCCGCTTCGAAATCTGCCGGACCTGCATGGGGAAATTTGAGAAACTGGCTTCCATCTACGCCGGTGACTTTCTGGATGGCTATTTACCGCACACCAATGGCTTATTGGATGAATGGGTTCCGCAAGTTCGCCAGGAATACAAATCCAAACTGGTTTGGGTTCTGCACTGGTTGGCCACATACCATTTTGAACGGGCGCAATACGAC
>CAIWRB010000427.1 GCA_903914955.1 uncultured Chloroflexota bacterium
GTTTCCCCCCAAACCAGATCCGATAAGCTAATAACATGGGTGTTTGAAGATGAGTCTCAGTTTGACAGCGCCATAATGCCTTTAGTGTAAATTTTGCCGACGCGCTGTGATCTAAATGTGCGTCTTTCAGGTGCGGCAAAATGACCGTAGTGGGGCGAAACTCACAGAGTTCCTTGTTGAATAATTCCAATAAGTTTTCGCCTGTAAATGGCACGATTGGGCTGTTCAACGCTTGTTTGGAATTATCGTAACCAGTCGTGGAAGATTGATACGGGATCTGCGTTTTCTTGTCACCCTGCCAGAGCGCGGCTAAACCACGATCTGGAAATCCCCAAAAACTTATTTGCTGAATACTCAGACCTAATATCCTAAGGGCATTCAAACTTTCCTGTTGACGCAGGACTGCCAGGTTTCTAAAATTATTTTTACCGAAATGATGAGAACCATGCATAAATGCTGAGATATAAGAAGCATCCCCATTCGTCACCACGATCACACGCATGTCTGATGGGTCGTGTGATTTAAGAAAAGTTGCGATCACGCCGCCTGCGGCAATTACTTCATCATCAGGATGTGGAGCGACGATCAAAATACGCTCACGCTGACTAAATTCCCAGGGAGTGAAATGATCCTCGCGAATATTGGCCCGCCCAGGCGAAGCAACATGGCTTTTAGACGACATATTTTTGAATACAGAATTGCTATGCTTAGCGCAAGGTTAATCGGGCACTTTTAATGGTCTTAATCCAACGAATCCCGCGTCCGCTTTGATATCTGGGTACAGCCACAATTGCAAAGATCTGGCTGTACATCTGCCAGCGATTGTATAAGCCGTCCATAACTTTTCGTTTTTGTTCTTTCATTCGGTGGGTAACGCCGACCCAAACAATATTTTTTATACCCCACTTCTGGCTTCTTGCATAAATAGTCAGCCCTACTTCCACGCCATAGCGCGTTGTGACAAGAGGGATCAAAGCCTTTTCAGCTTCCGATCGCGAGAGGCAGCGTTGACCGGTTAGATTAGGTGCAAAGTGATGGGAAGCATCTGTTAATAAATTCCCATGCTGAAATGTAGCAATCGTCATTTCGGAGGAACCATCCACGACAGGGATGAAAAGTTCTTCCAGGTGAAACGATTGCAATCCCACAAGATCAGCGTCCAGAAAAATAACGAGTTCTGTGCACAGAGACTGAACGCCGATTAATAACGCGGCCGCTTTTCCTCGATTTTCAGTAAAATGAACTGTAAGCATCCGCTCATCTCGCGCATGAAATGTATCGATAATATCCTGAGTATCGTCGGTTGAGCCGTCATTAACTACAACGATTTGTGTCACCCAATCTAACTCGCACACCACATTCAGTACACGAGCCAAATTCTCTGCTTCGTTAAAAGCTGGAATTAACACTCCGACACTCTTAAATTGATCTTGAGACAGTATCATGAAGACCTCTTTTACAATACATTATAAAGCATACAACCTATAATGTATCTATCAATAATAGTTATTTCTTTTACCCAGCTTCGCTCACAAATCGCTTCTACCAAATTCCAGCAGCCTCAGGCACCAATTCTCGCGGAGATAATGTGATCGCATTCCTATTACAGCTTGCGCGGCAAACTCCGCAGCCATAACAGGCCGTCGGGTCGACCGTTACTTTTTTGTTATTCGATGAATAACGGATCGCCCCATACTGGCATTGACGCATACACAGCCGGCAGCCGTTGCAAGCATCCATTGAGACTGCCGCCACCCATTCCGCGCGGAACATGACCGGATAATCTTTACGCGCATGCGTGATTCGGTATGCCATGCAATCCTGATCACAGTTGCACAATCCGCCAATGAACGGTGTCTTGAAAGTCCATACAGAGTGGACGAGTCCTTCTTTATCAATCAAGTTTACGGATGGAATCCAGGGCTTCTTCTTTTGAGAGGGTCTCCAGGCTGAATGAATCGTCGAGCGAATCCATCAACTCTTTGTCCATTGTCAAGCCGTAGCAATAGCGCGCATTCATATTGCCCGTGGTCACACGGCGGCAGACACATGGCAGACGTACCGCGCCCTGCACGATATCAAAGATTTTCTCCACATCTTCCATTGGCACAACCTGGCCGTAATGATCCTGCTTTTGCATGTGGGTCATGACAGGTTTTGCAAGTTTCATCAATGGCGTCCTACGCACCTTGTCCAATTGCTTGATGCTCTTCGGCACGCGTTTATCGAATCCATTAAGGAATTCGGCCGCGTATTTGCGCCGCTCGTTTTGGTTTAACAAATCCTTTGAGTAATTCTCCATCGTCAGATACCACTTCTCTCCTTCTCCGTGCTGGGTACAGAATTCACACATGATCAGCCTCCTGAAATAAATCAAGTTCCGGAATTGAAGGCTATATCGTGCCGCAAGCCTCCCAACTCCAGATTTGGATTCGTAGTTTGCTGAGTATAGTCATTTGATCTCTTAAGTCCAAGTGACTTTGTTCTTAATGTTTTATTCCGTCCATGCAAAAGCCCGAAGCCGCCTAACATTAGCTCGCTCGACCAAATTCTCCAAAAAAGCCGCGAGGTTTACTTCGTGGCTTTTTTTCTTTATGCAATTAATTTATGTGCAGCAACCGGCCGTTTACCTTTCTTACGGAGGGCGGCTCGCAGCTCTTCCAAACGTTTCTTCTCTTCTTCCTGCTTGCGCATCCATAAAATGACAACCCAGTAGACCACTAAAAATAATGTAATGAGGAATGTCCCTTTATAAAGGATGTTTGCAATTGGCAGTACAGAATCGGTACCAGCGTACAGCCCGTGCAGGGTCGCGCCTAGATAACCAACCAGACTCAAATAATGGATCTTTCTGAAAGCGGCCATTCCAATGCGGGTTCGCAAATAATAGGTAATTGTCACCAACAGCGAAAGATAAAACGCGATCACACCGATA
>CAIWRB010000428.1 GCA_903914955.1 uncultured Chloroflexota bacterium
ATGAACCCATGCGCGCTCAAATGCGGGCCGTCATCCGTACGGCGCATGAGCATGGCTGGCTCTGGCTGGCCTTCCTCGAAGCCGACGGTCAACGCATTGCGGCTGCGCTTAACTTTGATTACAACGATAAATTATGGGGCTACAATGCCGGGGTCAACCGTGATTACATGGATCTTTCCCCGGGCTGGGTGCTGCTCACTTATGTTTTGGAATGGTGTTGTGAGAACAAGCGCACAGAATTCGATTTCATGCGCGGCGATGAGGAATATAAATACCGCTTCGGCGCGCTCAACCAATATGTGATGCGGGTGAAGGTGACGCGCAATTAGATCCCACCCGCCTGCCGAAAAGATCCGGCGATCTATTACATAGTGCCGCATAATATACTAAACAAAAGCCGCAATATTTAGCCGCAATTTTCAACAAAAGTCTACTTATTTATGCGGCAAGCGATAGAGCCGGGACGGGGTGTCCCGCCGCTGTTGGAGACAGATCAACATGAAAAGAATTTTGCTCAACTTAGTCCTGTCCGCCCTCTTCATCTTTCCGACCGCCTGCGCAGGGCAAACATCGACGCCGATCGCTTCGCCGCCCGATATTCCGGCCGACCAGAAGTATGTCGTGACTGACCCGGCCGTCCCACTTGAAGTATCAGCGGGTACTGAATTCTATATTGCCGCTGCATCCAACCCGACCACCGGCTATGCCTGGCAGGTGCTGAACAGTTGGAATCCAAATATTATGGTGATCCATGCGACCGAATATCAAAGCGCAAGTCCCGGGGGCGTTGTTGGCGGCGGCGGACTGGATATATGGCGGTTCGATGCTCTCAGTGCTGGAGATATGATTTTTACCATCGGTTATTTTCCGCCCGGAAATACAACCGACCCGGAACAGACCCTGACCTTTACAATAAGGATAGGCGTTGGTGCATGAAAGGTTTGACAAAAAGGGCGTGACCAAGTAATTTTAGTTTATGCCTAAACAAAAGAAAACCCAATCACGCCCAAAAACATTATACCGTGTCAAGAATTGGACTGAATACGAAAAAGCATTAGTACAACGTGGCTCAGTAACAATCTGGATGGCGGATGGTTATGAAAAGACATGGATGTATGTTGGTGAAAAACAACGCGGAAGCCAGTTTGATTATACGGATCAAGCCATTCTGATGATGTTGACGGTCAAAGAAGTATTTCACCTGACGAATCGTGGTGTGGAAGGCTTTGTGCGTTCGTTATTTCAAATGCTGAAAATCAACTTGCCTGTGCCAGATCATTCAACTTTATCCAAACGCGGCAAGGATTTGAAAGTGAAACTACCGAAGAAAAGCAGTCAAAGCATAAATATCGTGATGGACAGCACAGGCTTGAAGATCTATGGTGAAGGTGAATGGAAGGTGCGAATGCACGGTGTCTCGAAACGACGTACCTGGCGTAAACTACATGTAGGTGCAAATCCAGAAGACGGTGAAATTCAAGCCGTGCTGCTGACTGAAAATAATGTGAGCGACGATCAAGCAGTAAAAGAATTGTTAGGGCAAATTGAGCAACCCATTATTGATTTTGCGGCAGATGGAGCATACGATAAGTGCAAGGTGTATGACAGCCTCAATAGGCACTCGCCTGAGGTCAATATTTTGATTCCACCGCGCAAGAATGCGCGCATTTGGAAACACGGCAACACAAAATCAGAACGTCTCAAACGAGATGAGAATCTACGGGCCATTCGTAAAGATGGGCGTAAAGAATGGAAGAAGAATTCTGGCTATCATGTCCGTTCATTGGCAGAGACAACTATGTTTCGCCTGAAAACCATCTTCGGCGGCGACCTCTCGGCGCGTCTGCTGGAAACGCAGACAACGCAAGCATTGGTTCGTTGCGCCGCTCTCAACAAAATGACGCATCTGGGCATGCCTCAAAGTTACAAAGTGACATAACTTTTCATTCCTATAAACGAATTGCGCCTACTTTTCGATTTATGCACCAACGCCATTGCGAACTGTAATTACCCAGGAAACAGTTCATGTTTGAATAATACAAAAGCTTGCAGCGTAAAAACAATTTCCATTTAAGAAAGAAGGCTGAATTAAATTCCGCCTTCTTTCCTTATATCCGGCCCTCATGGTCTTCTTTTTAACATTGCCGTGAATATTCCCGCCAACAGAATTGCAGTCAAAATAATTGCGCCAATGCCGAGCATATTCTCTCTTTTATCATGCCCGGAGTAATTGAATAAGGGTTGATTGGTTGGGGTTGAAGTTGAGACCAGAACATGCGTTGGGGCTGGTTTTGACTGTGTTGGTATAAACGCCATAGTCGGGGTTCCGGTGGACACCAGTGTGGATGCAGGCTGGGTGGCTCCCTTGACTACAAGTATTTTTTGTCCAACCGTGATGGTATTGCCATCTGAAATATTATTTAACTGCTGGATTTGCTTGACAGTTGTATTATATTTTATGGCAATACCCGATAAAGTCTGA
>CAIWRB010000429.1 GCA_903914955.1 uncultured Chloroflexota bacterium
AACTTCCCTGCTTGACGCAACTCGCTGCCCTTGAGCTGCTCGTTCGCGAACAGACACTCCTGTTGGTTTCGGACCCGGATTTTCTTTTGCAAGCGCCTCTGCCAGACCGGGCAGCACCTTTTCCGTGAACCAATTGCGGATGGAGTTGGGTGCCACTACTAACTCTTTAGCGACGGCCTCAACATTTTGCAGCACCAGACACTGGCTCAGTGCATTGACTTTTGTCTCAATTGGAATTATTCTGTTGGCCACGGGAGTGTCTCCTGCAAGTAGATTATGTTGTCAAACTCAATCATACTCGCATAGCACTCCCGTTACATTTTCAAATATCTCTACACTCTCACATTATCGCTAACCAGCCCGAAGTTTTTGTTTTTATGGTTTGAGTATCGCCCCAGCCACTTTTGGAAAAAATCCAAAAGGCCATTTTGTGCCTTTTGAAAATCTGGCATTGCTCAACTTGGCTCGCCACAAGCTGGCATCAGTCAGATCTGCATCATCCAAATTGGCATTGATCAAAATAGCCCTCGTCAGAATTGCATCATTTAGTTTTGCTCCACTGAAATTAGCCCTGCTTAGGTTGGTACCTGTCAGATTCGCGCCAGTCAAATTGGCATTTGTCAGGTTTGCATCACTCATCTCAAGTCCGCTCAAGTCAACTCCACTCAAGTTAGCGTGGCTTAGATCAGTCATTTTTAGGATGGCGCCGGTCAATTTCGATCCTTTCAGAATTGCTTCACTCAGATTTGCGCTTGTCAGGTCAACCTCGCTGAGGTCCGCTTCATTAAGATTTATACCGATCAGATAGGCATTAGACATATTAGACCTGATCAAAACAGCCTTCGTCAGGTTTGCGCTACTTAGGTTTGCTTCGCTTAGATTTGTATCACTTAGGTTCGCGCCGGTCAGATTGGCTCTAAGCAGATTGGCCTCGATCAGGCTGGCGTAGCTCAAGTTTGCCTTGGTCAGATTGGCCCAGTCCAGATTAGCCCTGAACAGGTTGGCCATGACGAGTTTGGCACTGCCCAGGTCCGCCCTTGTTAGGTCAGCTGCGTTCAGATTGGATAGTGTCAGGTCGGCGGAGTTAAAGTTGATATCGCTCAAGTCTATATTGCTCAGGTCGGCCTCGTGCAAATCAAGTCCACTTAGATCTTTCACCTTGGCAATATTGATCAGATCATTAAGTTCATCCTGTAAAATTTTTTCCATTGTGACGGGTTCCTTTTAACCTTGCGAGAATAATTCCAATATTTGAATTAGTGAGTTTGAATCGATTTATTCATACATTCAATTTTATGTTCCATTATCTAGTAGCCGCCAGGTTTATTAATTCCCATTTTCCATCTGTATGATCGAGAAGGATGCAGGTATATGTAATAGCCAGCTTCGCGTATGACACATCCACCCTGTATTGGCCATTCTCCAAAAGAAGGACGCCATTTGAATTGTAGCTTTCAGCATCAAAAGCAGAGGTCTTTAATTGATTTTCAATAAACAATGTGCACGCATACCAGGCGTTTTCCTCTGGAGTTCGGGTTGGGGTGGGAATTGCCTCAACCCCGCGTTTGACGGCAAGAGATAATCCGTAAATTATTCCACAAATGATGATTACGGTAATAATGCCTATGATCGAGTTTGCCAGGTTATTTTTATTTTTTGCGTTCTTTTTTGCCGAGAGTATCTTCTCTGCTTTAAGATTCCTGCCACAATATGTACATCTTGGTGCCTTTGCTCGAATTATTTCCTGGCAATAAGGGCATTTTTGAGTCGCAGTGCTGGGAGAATTAGTTTGTGTCGGCGGCAGCGATATTGGCGTGGATACCGACGTAATATGTTGGTTAAGCAGTTGATTTGTTTTTTCGTTTTTTGGATTTATGCGCAGCATTTGTTTCAAACAGTAAATGCGCTCTTTGTCATTGTTTGAAGTCTGATACATCCAACCCCAGGCGAGTTCGCTCTCTGGGTTTTGTTTAACGGCGGCGATAAAGTGTTTTCGTGCTTCTTCCAGCTTCCCTGCTTTATACGCCGTTATGCCCTGTTGAAGTAGATCATCCATAATCTATTCTCATTGAAAAATACGGTTGGCAGTTTTTACACATTCACAACTGTAGGATACACTTTTCCATGCCTTTTGTCATGTGATATTTGTCATCAAACTCTGATGCTCTCAAAAAAAACTAGCGGCAAGTTATGCCAAATGCGCGAATATTCTGCGGACACGAGATGCTAAAAATCCCGTTTTTGCATCTCGTGTAAGGCTTTTGCTATCCGCTGCGCCTACCGTTGAAATTCTTGTATGTATTCTGCTTTTTGATACAGTTATAATATCAAACATGAATACAACTTTAACTCCTGTTTCGTATGACATCCTGCTTGAAAAACTTACTTACGGCGGCGAAGCCATGGGACGTTTACCCGACGGCCGCGCAGTCTTCGTGCCATTCGGCTTGCCCGGCGAAACTGTCTGCGTGCGTTTGGTTCAAGACAAGCAAAGTTTTGCGCGCGGAGAATTGCTTGAAATATTAACCCCATCACCCGAAAGAATTGATCCGAAATGCAAGCACTTCGGCAAATGCGGTGGATGTCATTACCAAAACCTCTCCTATGCAAATCAGTTGCAAGCCAAAACAGAAATCTTGCGCGACCAGTTAAAGAGAATTGGGAAAATTGAAAATCCACCCCTGATGCAAATGATCGCATCGCCGCTTGAATGGAATTATCGCAATCATATTCAATTCCATCTTACCGCCGAAGGCAAACCAGGATTTATAAATTCAAAAGGGAACTCGGTTTTCCCCATTGAGGAATGTCATCTACCAGAAACAGGTATTGACTCTTTCTGGCGCGAGCTGCAATTTGAATCCAATAAAGATATTGAGCGCGTATCTCTGCGGGCAGGACACAATGAAGAATTAATGGTCATACTTGAATCCGAATCTCCCGAAACGCCTGAACTTGAAATCGAAGCGGATGTTTCTGTTGTGCATTTGTTTGATGAACATCCTGTTGTTATTGCAGGGCGGGATCATTTTGTCGTCAGTATTCTTGAAAAAGATTTCCGTGTTTCTGCCGCAGCATTCTTTCAAGTCAACACAAAAATGGCAGAGAAGATGGTGGAGCTTTTACTCGCAAGATTGCCTGTTACACCATCGTCCACTTTATTAGATGTCTATTGCGGTGCTGGATTATTCAGCAAGTTCTTCGCACCAAAATGCAAACTGGTCATTGGAATTGAATCGTCCGAATCAGCCGGCGAAGATTTCGCATTCAATCTCGATGAATTTGACAATGTCGAACTATACGAAGGCGCTGCTGAAGAAGTTTTGCCCGCGCTGACAGGGCGGCTGGATAGTTCAACCTTCATGATCGTCGACCCACCGCGCGCAGGAATCGAAAAACAAGCCTTGGACGCGATCATCGATATCAAACCGCAGTTCATCGCTTATGTTTCCTGCGACCCAGCCACCCTTGCGCGTGACACCGCGCGATTAATTCACGGCGGCTATAGTTTGCAGGAAGTGACTCCCTTTGATATTTTTCCGCAAACCTATCACATCGAATCAATTTCAATTTTTAAAAACACGTAAATGTTCAAGCCTCTCGGCGATTCTGCTTTGCTTGTACAACTCGGCGACAAAATAGATCCAGCCATCAATCAACGCGTTCACGCGCTCGATGCGCTCTTGCAAACAAACAGCATTGCGGGCATTGTTGAAACTGTTCCCGCGTATTGCACATTGCTCATCCACTATGATCCATTGATATTAACATTTGATCAAGCCACGCATTGGGTGCGGAATGAAATGACTCGGCTGGATGATTCTTTTCATCGGACGCCTCGCAGGCTTGAGGTCCCGATAAGATATGGCGGCGCATCTGGCCTTGACTTGGAAGCTGTTTCAGTCGCGAAAAGCATTTCCATCGCTGACGTGATCCGCCTCCACAGCGAGCGCGAATATACCGTGTACATGATGGGTTTCACGCCGGGCTTCCCATATCTTGGAACATTGGATGAACGCCTCATCATGCCAAGAATGGAATCGCCGCGCACATTAGTAAAGGCTAGTTCTGTCGCCATCGCCGGTTCGCAGACGGGAATCTATCCACTTGATTCACCCGGCGGCTGGCATCTTATCGGCTGGACTCCGCTCAAACTATTTGACCCAACCCGTGAATCTCCATTTCTATTTGCGCCTGGAGATGTCATTAAATTTATTCCCCTTGAGGATGACTATGCTTGAAGTTCTGGAGGTTTCAGGTTTGGTCACTTTCCAGGATTCTGGCAGACATGGCTGGGGTAGTTTTGGTGTTCCAACTTCCGGTCCAATGGACTGGTTCGCACATCACGCCGCAAATTCTTTGGTGGGCAACTCTACAAACTCAACGGTTATCGAGATCGGTTTAGGCGAAGTCGTTTTCCGCGCAAAACGCAATTGTGTTCTGGCAGTCACCGGGGCGGGCTATGAAGTTTTAAACTACGTGTGGACATTCCCATTATGGACATCGTTCTTCGTACGCGCAGGCTGGGTTGTACACATCAAAAAGATAAGCGGCGGCAATTGGGCTTATCTCGCATGCGCTGGCGAATTTGAAGTAGGTTCGATTTTAGATTCGCACTCCACCTATTTACGCGGCGGGCTTGGCGACAAAATTCACACAGGAGATTTATTGCAAATGGGGAAACCGTCTCGTGAGTTATTAAAACTTGCGGCGCAGAATTTTCCCGTTGGAAAATATATGGCTTATAGCCAATTACCCGTCATTGAAGTGATCGAGGGTCCACAGAAAATCAGATTCACTGAACAAGGAATTCAAATTTTTCTAAATAGCGAATACACATTAAGCACATCCTTTGACCGCATGGGTTATCGGCTGGAAGGAAATTCCGTTGCTCATAATTTCGGCGCGGATTTGATCTCGGAAGGTATGACGATGGGCAGTGTGCAAATCCCCGCAAATGGACAGCCGATCGTTATGATGGCAGATGCTCCAACCACGGGAGGTTATCCAAAAATTGCGAATGTCGTAAAAGCCAGCTTGCCATTATTGGCGCAATGTGAAGCGGGTGTGAGTAAAATAAAATTTAAAGAAATAACAGTGGAAGAAGCACAGATAAAGTATAAAAAGACCTCCGAGGTTTTTAAAATTTCAGAGGTCTGAGAGGAAAAATGAAAATAGACCTAAACTGTGACCTCGGTGAATCCGCTGGCAATGATGAAGCCATCATGCCGCATATCACATCCGCCAATATTGCATGCGGATTTCACGCAGGCGATATTGGCATCATGCAAGCCACGGTGAAGTTGGCTAAACGATATGGAGTGAATATCGGTGCGCATCCAAGTTGGGCCGACAGGCAAAATTTTGGCAGGCTTGAAATGAATGTCCCTGCGAATGAAGCTGAAGCGATCGTTTTTCAGCAAATCAATGCGCTCTCAAAAATTGCAAAAGCCGAGGGCGTTGCGTTGACGCATGTCAAGCCGCATGGAGCGTTATACAATCAAGCCGCAACAGACTGCTGGCTGGCTGACGCCATTGCGCATGCGGTAAAAAGATTCAGCGTGGATCTGATTCTGGTCGGGTTGGCAGGCTCGGAGTTGTGTGAAGCGGGACTCGCTGCGGGGATCAATGTCGCAGGCGAGGGATTCCCCGACCGTGCGTACAATCCTGATGGCACATTAATGCCTCGCGGTAAATCAGGCGCGGTCATCGAATCTCCAGAAAAGGTTGCGAAGAATGCTGTGAAGTTGATCAGGGATGGAATTATGTTTGGGGGAAGGCGAGTGTTTGTAAACACTCTATGTTTGCATGGTGATAACAAACGCGCAGTAGAAAATGCAATTCTACTGCGCGAGGTGCTGGCTAAAAACGGAATTGAAATTAAACAACTGGTGGTCGAGTAGGACGAGTATTTTTCTCTTCCATATCGAGACCATCCTCACAACGGGGCTTACCCTTCAGAAATAACGATCAGTTTATCTTCCGCACTGAACGATACTTTTTCAACTTTCTTCGGATTGGTATGAATGCCATAGGATTTTTCGGCATCGTGGTTTTCGCTCATCTTGCGATAGCCAATGGCAGTTTCGCCGCGCCGTCGGGCGGCTTCGGTGACGGTATAGAAATTAACAGGTTGACCTGTGACTACGTAATCGCTGATCGGCTTGAGGTAGATCTCTGCGCCTTCGGGGTCAAACATATCAGTAAATACACCAAGTAATTCCGCGTTTTCTGAAAGTTGTGCCATCATCAAACTGATCAAATGTTCGCTGACGATGAAGTCGTCTACCTTGGCGGCTTCGGCAAGTTCACGATTACGCAAGTCCAGCATTTCGCTGACGATGGAGAATGGGGTTGCATCACGTTCTGCGATATCGCGCAGATGCAATAATGTAATGAGTGTGATCGCATCTGCTTCCTGCGGTTCAAGGTGAGTGTAAGCCAGAACAATGACGTGATCATATTCCGCAGCTTCAAGTTTTTCAAGTAATCCGCGGTCACGGATATCACCTGCCTGCACGGTAATTTTTTGATTTACAAGTTTTCCGCTATCAAGCAGGAGTTGATGCTTAAGATCATCAATATTTGAAACCACCGTCACTTGCGAGCCTTTGGAAACATAGTTATCCAGTTCGCGGATGATGATGGCGCCTGAGCGATTCCAGCCAAGGATGAGTACTTTTTCAGGTTTGGAGCGGGAAGCATTCTCGTTGATCTGAATCAGGCTTTCGTCAAGTGGGGCGTGAGAAAGTCCTGAAAGATGGATCTTGTCATCATCTTCTGCAATGACAAATATCTGGTCGTCGGATTGAATGCGGGTGTCCATGGTGGGATTCATCGCGACGGTACCATCCGCTTTGCGAATGCCCATTAAGGTGGATGTTTCATAAGCGCTCAAAGCCTCACCATAGGTTTTGCCTGAAAGCGCAGGCTCCTGTTTAAAATAAATTTCATCCCCGCCGAAATTCATCAACTCGGTATAAACAAGGGACAGCCCGCTTTGTCGGGATGTCTGCGCAACAACGCGTGCGATGAGTTCGTTGGTAAGAATGGGCTGCACGGTATCTTTCGTGCTGATCATCTTAACCACATCCATGTTCTTGGGGTCGCGAATTTGCGTCACGATGTGATACGGCTGCGCGTGGCGATTGGGATTATTCGTGATCGCCAATACAGATTTAATAACATGCGTATCTGGGTCTGCGCCTTCAGCGAGCACAACAATGGAACGCGCGCTGTGCGGGCTTGCGATTTCAAGATCAGTCAGGTCAATCGGACTTCCTGAGCGGCAGATGACGCGAGTGTTTTTTGTGTCTGGGATGCGTTCACTGATCGCATCTTCCATCTCGACCTTATCCTGGTCGGCCAATACGACGATGACTGCGCCGCTTTTGCGACTCTCATTGGCAAGAATAATTTCAGAGATGACGGTGAACACTTGCGGCGTCCAGCCGAGGATGACGGTGTGATCATTTTCAAGAACCTGCGAGCGTCCCTTGCGAAGCTCGTCCATTTTATCTTCGAGGCCATTGTTGATAATGCCGATCAAAGCGCTGACAACAAAAACGCCTCCAAATGTAACGACTAACATCATGAACAGAAAGAATGGGCTGCCGGCATCGCCGCCCATTGTGCCTGAGTCGAGTGTGCGTAACAAGCTCATCCAGGCGATTTCAAAGAATCCTTGACCCTCGGGTGCGCTGTTGGTCAACTTTACCAATGCGGCGGCGGCAAAAATGATTAATGCGGATATCACAAACAGTCCGGTGAGCATCGCACCAGAGCCGCGTGACATGTACGTGTCGAACCGGTATTGAAATCTCTGTCTAAAATTAGGGGTCTTCATGATTTATTCTCCTCAAACTTTGATGTGTTTCTATTATAAGAGGTTATTCCACGAAAATTATCGAAAATTTGACTTGCAATCTCTTTGCATCTATACTTGGATATTCAGCAAGTTAAGAAATTTATAATCTTTTACGGGTAACATCAACACGCTATAGCGAGTCTGTTCAATGTCGTAATTATATATTTTATAAAGTGAGGAACCCATGTTTTCATTCGAAGGTTTTGACCGCCGCAAAGAAGAGGATCGCATCCGCGCTGAGAATAGGCTGCCGCCCGGACAGTCACTGACGTTAAAATTCCCGGTTCTGCATTATGGACCGGTGCCGTCATTCAACGCCGCCACCTGGGACTTGCGTGTCTGGGGCGAAGTGGAAGAGGAAAAACGCTGGTCGTGGGATGAGTTCAATCAACTGCCGCGTACTGCCATAAAAATGGATATTCACTGTGTGACCCGCTGGAGCAAGGCCGATACAACTTGGGAAGGTGTATCTGTCAAAACAATGGTGGATAGCGGCTTGATCAAGATTAAGCCGACAGCGACGCACGTGATGCAGCACGCCGAATACGGATTCACGGTCAATCTGCCGCTTGAAGTTGTCTTGCAGGATAATTTTTTACTCGCCACTCATTTGGACGGCGATCCGATCACAGCCGACCACGGCTATCCACTACGTGGCATGGTGGGGTTTATCCCCGCCAAAAAAGATTTGGAAACCCCATATCTTTGGAAAGGCGCCAAGTGGCTCAGGTCTTTGGAATTCATGCCTCGTGACAAACGCGGATTTTGGGAGCAGGCCGGCTATCATAACCGGGCAGATATTTGGCGCGAAGAAAGATTTGGTTAAAATAAAACCCCCCGAATTCATAATGAATTCGGGGGGTTTTATTAATCAAGATCAGTTTTTACCAAACCACATGCGGGCGAGCAGATTATCTTTTTTGATGAATTGATGATACATGGCTGCGCCGAAATGCAGGAGTGTCAGTAGCAGTAATAAAGTTGCAGACAGCCCGTGACCCAAGCGCGGTAGGAATTCAAAGAAGTTCTGTGGATACGGTTGTGCGCCGCTGAACACAGCCGGTAAATTCGCGGCCTTGAATAGCCCAAATCCGCTGGCGGCCATGCCGAGCATTAATACGTAAAGGAGGATATGAGTTGCTTTTGCTACAAATTCCAAAAAGGCGTTGCCGGCATTCGTATCCGCGGCTGGCTGTTTGATCGTGAATCGCATAATCAGACGGATGATAAGTAGCACAGCGATCGCTCCGCCAATGAACGTGTGGCTTTGTAGCATCATAGGTTTTTGCGGGTCAGCCGATGAAATGCTGGGCATGGCAAATTTTCCGATAGCGAGCATCAAAAAAACAAGCAATGCCATTAGCCAGTGAATCACAACGTGGACAGGATGGTAACGTTTTGGGGTTTCGTCAGACATAGTTTCCTCCAGTGGAATAATGATTTTATCATGACGTTTTTATATTGCGATCACTTATGAATGAAGTTAGTGTAAAATACACATTGTCTAATTTTCCCCGTCGAAATTCGGCGGGTACCTTACCTCCCAAGGAGAAAACCCCCATGTTTCATACAATTATAGTTGTCGGCAATGTAGGCAAGGATCCCGAAATGCGTTATACGCCATCCGGGCAGGCTGTCACATCTTTTTCTGTTGCAACCAGCCGCCAATACGCCGGCGGAAACGGTGAACAAGTCAAAGAGACCATTTGGTTTCGCATTTCCACTTGGGGTAAGACAGCAGAAGTATGTAATCAGTATGTAAAAAAAGGCTCCAAGGTGCTTATCGAAGGAAGACTTAATCCTGATAAGACGACGGGTGGTCCGCGAGTTTGGACTAAACAGGATGGAACGGCTGCTTCCTCGTTTGAGGTCACAGCCACCACCGTGCGCTTTCTTTCATCACGCGGCGAGAACGGCGAAAGCGGGCCGGTTGCAGGCGGAAGCGGGATGGGAATGACTGAGCTTCCTCCTGAGGATGATATTCCGTTCTAATTATATTAATGAAGCAGGCTCAACAGATCAACTATGATTTGTTGAGCCTGCTTCTACAATTTGGATATACCCCATGACTACTCCTCAACAACCTCCCAAACCCACCGGCCCAGTGCTCGAACTTCCCGCGGATCTTGAGCTTGTTTACGCTAATCTTGCGCGCATTGCCCATTCCCCCGCAGATATTGTCATCGATTTTGCTCATCTCCTTCCGGGCGAACCAAGAGCAAAGATCCGTTCGCGCGTGGTGATGACTCCGCTCAGCGCAAAACTATTAGTAAGAGCGCTCACCGAAAACATCGCGCGTTATGAAACAGCTTTTGGCGAGATCAATTTACCCACCAACATCACTCTCGCTGATAATCTCTTCCGCCCCTTTCAACAACCGCCCGAACCGCCCAAAGAAGCGTAGATCAACATGCACAAACTTGAACAGATCACAGATGGAATTCGAAAAGTATTTGACGCGCGCACTTCTGCGCGTGACCAGGCTCTCGCGCAAGCCCGTCAATTAACACGGTCATGTTCGCTCGCCATCCGCGCCGTGCATCGTGACGAATCGGATGGTATGAATGGGCATTTACAAGATGCAAGTCAACTGGCTGATACGTTGCGCGCTTCCCTTTCAAATTTCCCTGATCTATTCTATGCAGGCTATACACAGGATGCTCTTAAGGAATTCGTTGAAGCGAACGTTACCTGCGCTTTGATACGAAACGAACCACTTCAGACTCCCGAACAACTGCTCGTTCAACCCTCGACATATCTCAACGGGTTAGCAGAAGTTGTCGGCGAATTACGCCGCCGTATTCTGGATATTCTGCGTCACGGATATTCACAGGAAGCTGAACGTTTGCTTGGCTATATGGATGAGATCTATTCCGTACTGGTCACCATGGATTATCCAGATGCGATCACCAATGGATTGCGCCGCCAGACAGACCTTGCGCGCAGCATTATCGAAAAGACGCGCGGAGATATTACCTTTAGTTTGCGCGGCGAGCACCTCACTCAAGCCATCAGCCAATTAAGCGCCCAATTAAATAGTGACCCGCTAACGGGGCAGAAAAGAAGTGTGAGTCTACTAAATTCAGAAGAGGATCAATAAACGCATGGCAAAAGGTGGACGTCGCTATCCGCTGGTGATCTATACTCACATGCTCGATCGTTGGTGGCCCGCGATCTTTGTGCTGGGGCTTGCCTTGCTTGGCCTGGCATGGGCTATCTATAATTTGGGATTTGAAGAATGGCGCTGGCTTTCTTTTTCCAGTATCGGCGGGTTGAATGTGTTCGCGGGTTTTTTATTGTTGATCCTGCGCAAAAGCGCTTATGTGCAGCCTTATAGTGATCATCTTAAATTGGCTACGCCGTTCTTGCGTCTAAATATTTCCTATAAAAGATTAATACGTTCAACATCTGCCAACATGGGTGCGTTATTCCCGCCAAATGATGTTTCAAACTGGCAGGCCGGCATCGTTCAACCAGTGGCAAAAATGACAGCGATCATCATTGAGCTGAATGCCTATCCCATGCCCCGCTCCTTTTTGCGTTTTTTTCTATCGCCGCTTTTCTTCAAAGATAAAACCCCGCATTTTGTTATTTTAGTCAACGAATGGATGAAGTTTAGCGCTGAATTGGAAAGCATGCGCACCACCTCGGGTCCTTCCGCGCCGCAGCAAAAGCGCGACAATTCGATCCTTTCAAGATTGCCGAACAAGAACAAATGAATATTTATTTTGCATGTTCCATCACAGGCGGCCGTGAATTTGAATCTACTTATCAGGAGATCGTCGCCGAACTTCTAAGAGATGGGCATGAAATTCCAACTTCACATTTGGCTCAAACTGAAATTATAGAAAACGAACGCATGCTTGCCCCTTGTGATGTCTACGAACGTGATGTAAATTGGATAAAAAGTTGTGATGTTTTGATCGCGGAAGTCAGTGTTCCGTCACACGGGGTGGGGTATGAGATCGCCTTTGCGTTGGGCATTGGAAAACGTGTTTTATGCCTTCATCAAAAAGATAAACAAGTATCAAAAATGATCACTGGGAATTTGGATCCTGCGCTCAAGGTAATTGCTTATTCCAACGTAATAGATGCAGTTTTAGAGGCGCGTGTTTTCCTTCGAGAGTTATAAAGTATTTGTGATTATTATCACATATAATCCGTGACATTCAACGATGGTCGAAAAAATTGAAATGGGCTATTATTGAATTGGAGATGGAACATAGATACCTCCAAAATGCTCCTCCTGTCTCCTCCTTTGGCGAAAGTTGCCGCCGAGTGCACACTCGGCGGCAACGTATTTAAGGTTAGTAAATAAAATATTGAAAATAAGCGCAGTTTTTTTATTCCTCGGTGGGGAGAATTACAATGAAGGATGATCCCTTTCCATTTCCCGATTCCACCCACACGCGTCCGTGATGGCTATCCACAATTGACTTGACAATGGCCAGACCCAACCCGGATCCCTGCACTCCTTCCGGGACATTTGTGGCACGATAAAATTTTTCGAATATGTGGCTTTGCTCATTGGGTAGGATGCCGGGGCCATTATCTTCAACTTTAAAAATAATTTGATCTTCCTGAATGGATATGCTCACTCGAACCACGCCTTCGTTTGGAGTGTATTTGATCGCGTTGCCGATCAAGTTATCCATCATTTGACGGATACGGGTCGGATTTGCGCGTATGGATTTAGCTTCCAGAGTTATAGATTTCGTGATCTGCAGATTCTTTTTCTTTATTTGAGCGTCAAACATATCTAGCGAATAATTCAAAATACTTTCAAGGTTAACGATTTCACGGCCTGTATCAAAACCCGCCTCAAGCCGTCCCAGATCGAGCAGGTCATTTACCAGTGTTGTGATGTGTTGAATGCTTCCCTGCAAGCGCTGGATAAATTCGGTTTGATTCTCATTCAAAGGGCCGGTGCGTTCGATTAATTCTGTATAACCGAGAATCGAGGTCAAGGGGGACCGCAAGTCGTGCGAGATCGTGTGAATAAAATCGCTCTTTATTCGATCAAGCTCCTTGAAGTGGGTGATATCCTGCATGGTCACAGCCGCACCGATCTTGGGAATGAGCGTGTATTGCGCATTGAAAACGCGGCCATCGTCAAAATTGATCTCATGATGTTTCAATGTCTCTTCCGTCGAGCGAACCAATAAGGCTTTTAAATCCTCGTTAGGAATTACGGCTATAAGTGATCTGCCCGTGATCTCTTTTTCGTTAATATTGAAAATTTCACGTATGGCGTGATTGACAAACAGGATGTTTTGATTCTGATCAATCACCATCACTCCATCCTGAATATTCGCGATGATCGCTTCCAGTTTGTTGCGTTCAGCCTCAGAGATCTGTGCTTTTTCAGCAAGTGAGGATGTGGTACGTCTTACTTCACGGCGCAACCAATCTCCCAATCTTCTTCCCCGCGCGAGACTCTTTTGAACCTCATCAACAATATCATCTATTTTGAGCGGAGGGTAGAGATAACCGCTCATTCCTGTTTTAAGAGCTGCTTTGGCGAGGTCGCTGGAATCCTTGTCTGTATATAAAATGATGGGCAATGTTGGAAAGCGTTCGAGCATATCTTTTGAAACAGACAAGCCATCGCTGTTTGAGAATTTTTCACCAACGATCAAAAGGGCTGGTATGGCTTCCTGCACAGATTTATCCAGTCCGCTTCGGTCGCTGGCTCGTGCCACTTCATATCCCGCAGCACGCAGGGCGCGATCCATTAGATCTAAGATCGGAGCGGGATCAAGGGCGAGTAAAATTAAATCTTGTTTTGCCATAGAGTCAGATCGGGATTTATTTTTTGGTACTGACAGTTTTTTCAGAAGAACGGTAAATTCGATTTAAAGCCGATTGCACAGATTCAAGTTCTTTTTTTTGCTCAGCATTGAGCGAACCTGGCATTTCCGTCAACACTAGGTTGAGGGGAGAACTGGCTGCCAGCACCTCATCGTGAATCGCAGCTTGCGCTGACGCAAGTGCTGCTAAATTCTGCTTTTCAATCAAGCGTGTGTTTTCGGATGTTTGTGCCAGCGCACGGAATAATCGCGCGTTGACCAGCGAAATGGATGCATAATTTGCCATTGCTTCAAGCAGGATCTGCGTATCACGGGTGATCTCACGATTTATCTTTCTCACAAAAATCAATAGCCCGATCACCTCGTTTTGGATTTTGATCGGGATCACTCCAACCGCTTTTCCAAGCGTAGCGATCTTGAACTTCTCGAGCGGGGAGCCATTTATCACAAGGCTTTCACCTGACTGTGACACAATTGAACTGATCCCATCATCCACAGGTTGATTCAATTTTCTGGCCCATGCTTCAGGTAAATTACGATGAGCGCGTAGTAAATAAGCATTGGTGCGTTCATCGCGCAAGGATAACCAGCAAATATCTGCTTCTGCCAATTGCGAAGCGCTTTCAAGGATGCGGTCAAATAATACACGCTGGTCTGTGATCGAAACAACGGCTTTTGCTGTGGAAATGATCGTTGTCAGATCGCGCAGCCGTCGTTGCTGTTCTTCATTTGCAATTTTTAATTGATGGTCAAGTTTGAGGCGTTCGCGTGTTTCTTGTGTCTGACGTATTGCCCGCTCAACAATGGAAACCACTTCTGTATCGCGCAAGGGCCAGAAGATAACATCTGAAGCGCCAAGGCGGAAGGCCTGGATCGCATCCGTTTCCTGTCCCTTCTCGGCGATCACAATCAAGGGCGAGCGAATGCCATGCGAAACTAACGCAGTGATCAGGTCTTTACCGCTCAAGCCGGGTAAATTTAAATTGGCCAGGATCAGATCTGGGGAAGTCTGAGCCGCGCGTTTGAGCGCAGAATCCGCATCGCCTACAACTGTCACCTGATATCCAAGCGGTTGGAGCGATTGTCTCCCGATCAAATCAGCAATATCTGGGTCACTTTCAACAATTAATATTTGTTCCCCGGGCGTCATGGGTTTTTCCTTGGCATGATTCTAACACCTTTTCGAGTACAATCTTTCCAATGGATTTCAAAAAATTCACTATTGCAATTGTGATTCCAGCATATCGTGTAGAGCGTGAGATCCTCTCTGTCCTTCGCGGATTGCCGCCTTACATCAAACATATTATCGTTGTGGATGATGCTTCGCCCGACTCAGGCGCGGATCTGGTAGCTGCTGCGGCGAAAAAAAATAAGCGCATTACGCTGATCGTACACCCGCAAAACCAGGGCGTGGGCGGAGCGATGGTTTCAGGTTTTCGAAAAGCGATCGAGCTTGGAGCACAGATCATAGTCAAGCTGGATGGTGATGGGCAAATGGACCCGACACACATTCCCGCGTTGATCTTGCCACTTATTGAAGGTAAAGCTGACTATGTCAAAGGCAATCGCTTTCGAGACTTTAATTCGCTTCAACAAATGCCCCTTCTGCGCCGTATAGGAAATCTTGGATTAAGTTTTCTCACCAAGGCCGCGACAGGTTATTGGAACATCTTTGATCCTACGAATGGTTTTTTTGCCATCCGCGCCGAAATACTTTTCCAGATTCCACTTGATCGGCTTGATAAGCGTTATTTCTTTGAGACCTCCATGCTCGCGAATTTATACATGCTGGATGCCTTTGTTCTGGATGTTCCCATCCCCGCGAAATATGGGAATGAAATTTCCAACCTGTCCATTCGACACGTGTTCTTCGAATTTCCGATCAAACTCGCACGCACATTCCTGCGCCGTATCATTCTTAAATATTTTATCCATGATTTTTCCATGATCTCAGTATATTTGCTTTCGGGGATTCCCCTTTTACTGTTCGGTTTGATCTTTGGCGTCATCAAATGGATTCACTACGCTGAGCTCGGTATCCCTGCGCCCACAGGGACTGTTATGCTTCCGACAATTTCGGTCATTCTTGCAATCCAGATACTGCTCTCTGCAGTTGAAATAGATTTAAATTCCATGTCAAGCAAAGCACTCACAAATCCATTATGAAAACAACCGATTTCAACTCTTATAAAACTCGTTATCGAAATATCATTCAGCAAGTGCTTGTGCAAACTGAAATTGGTCGGCTGGATGAAGCCGCCTTTCCAGCATATTCGCATCGCAACTCGATTATCAACTGGCTCTTCTGGCAGCGTCTTCGCAAGGTCATGGAACATGTTCAATGCCCAACACCTTATGAACATGTACTTGATTTCGGATGCGGCAGCGGCGTAATGCTGCCCTTCCTTTCACAGATCAGTTCACAAGTTACAGCAATGGATATTGATCTTCTTCCGCTTGAACGTGTGCGCACCTATATTCCACTCGCGTCGAACGTGGATGTAAAAGATGCCACAAAAAATAAAATCAGCGATCTGCCGGAAAATTCTTTCGATCTCATCATTGCTCTGGATGTTCTTGAACATGTCAAAGACTTGCAGCGCACCTTGAATGAACTTCTAGCACTTCTCAAACAAGGCGGGCAATTAATCGTCTCTGGTCCAACAGAAAATATTTTGTATCGTATCGGCCGCATAATGGCTGGCCCTGAATATTCCGGCGCGTATCACGAGCGAGGCATTGCTGAGATAAAAAAAGAACTGATTCAACTCGCGCGAATTGAACATATCGCAACTCTTTATTGGCCTGTGCCACTTTTTGAAATATTTACGGTAAAAAAATATTAAACACTTTTTCCGGGCGACGTATACTTAATTAAAAATGGATTTTCAACCTTATATTGCTGGATTGAAACCCGCTGATTCGGGACCTCTTGCGCGATTTTTACCTGCGCTGGAAGATGGCGTCATCTCTGCCTGGCTCTCACAGCTTAACTTAACTGGCAGTTGGCTGCTCGACCCGTTCGGATTCTCTCCGCGGCTGGTGCTCGAAGCTGCGCGTAGTGGGTATCGTGTGTTGGTCACCGCGAATAACCCCGTCACGCGCTTTCTATTGGAAATGTTTGCCAATCCGCCTGCGCAATCAGAATTCACCGCCGCGCTGGCCGATTTTGGCGCGGTAAAAAAAGGGGATGAGAGACTCGAAGGCCATCTTCAATCTTTATATTTAACCACTTGCGAAAAATGTGATCAACAAATTTACGCGCAGGCTTTCCTATGGCGCAAGGGCGCAGACGCGCCTTATGCCCGCATTTATGAATGTAAACATTGCGGTGACTCTGGCGAGCGTGTTGTGACCGATGAAGATGTTGAGCACGCCAAAAAAATAGCCGCGACAGATGGCTTGCATCGTTCGCGTGCAATTGAAAAAGTTGTCGCATTAAATGACGCAGACCGCGTTTACGCAGAAGAAGCCATTCAATATTATTTGCCGCGTCCGTTATATGTACTCACTACCATTATTAATCGCCTTGACAGCCTGGATTTATCCTCAGAAAGAAAACGCGCATTGACAGCGCTCGTTCTGCTCGCGTGTGACGCGGGCAATACTATTTGGGCGCATCCTGCAGAACGTCCGCGTCCGAAACAGTTGAGCACGCCGGGCCAATTCCGCGAGCATAATGTGTGGATGATTCTTGAGCATGGATTAAGCCTTTGGACAGAGACAGGCTCTACGGTTGTATGTGAAGCGTGGCCCGCTCTAGGTAGTCGGAAAATCCCAGAGACTGGCGGCATCTGTATCTATGAAGGCCGCTTGAAAGATCTCGCGAAGATTGTCAAAAAAGAAATCCCAATTGCGGCGGTCATTGGTTCTGTGCCACGTCCCAACCAGGCTTTTTGGACTCTCTCTGCGTTGTGGGCGGGTTGGTTGTGGGGCAAGGATGCAGTGGAGCCATACAAGACCGCGCTGCGCCGCCGCAGATATGATTGGGCATGGAATGCAACCGCCTTACATTCGGCGTTCAATCATTTGAATGAATTGCTGCCTGAGGGTGTTTTGTTTTTTAGTCTGCTGCCAGAACCTGAACCTGCTTTTCTTACATCTGTTTTTACAGCTGTAAATCCATTGATGTTTTCATCGCAGAGTGTAGCTTTGCGGACTGAATATGATCCGGTGCAGATCGTTTGGAAAAAAGAACAAAAACAAAATGCGGAGAACGCATCCGCAAATATTTTACAAAACGCCATTCAGGAATATCTGACCATGCGCGGCGAGCCGTCCATCTATTTGCACGTTCATACGGCTGGATTGATTGCGCTGGCAAAAATAAACGCGCTCAAACAACCTGACCTTGAATTTGATGAAGCGTTAAGAAAGACGCATGCGCTGTTTGAGTCTGGTTTGAAAGATGAACGATTTATCCATTATTCAGCCGGCGAAAATATAGAAACAGGATTGTGGGGACTTCTTCGCTCTGAGCGTCCGAAAGACGACGCGCTTTCAGATCGCGTTGAAATAGCGATTGTCACATTCTTGCAAAAGAAGCCGAAGGCGATCTATCTTGAAATTGAAAATGATCTGTATCCGCGATTCGTCGGTTTGCTGACTCCCTCTAAGGGATTGATCTATGCCGTCTTGAATTCGTATGCAGAAAAAGAATCAGGGTACTGGAAGTTACGCGCTGAAGATGTTGCATCTACGAGGCGCGAAGAGTTGAACAATATTTCTGCGCTGATCGAATCTATTGGAAAAAAATTGGGCTACAAAATACGCAAGAAGGACAAACTTTTATTTTGGGAGGAAGATGGCCAGCCCGCGCGTTCATTTTGTGTTTTGGCTTCCGCGTTGATCAGCCGCGCACTGGACATAGCCAGACCGGATACCATCCTTGTTGTGCCAGGCGGACGTGCCGCACTAGTGACCTACAAGCAGGAAGGCGACCCAGCTCTTGCGGCGCGTTTAAAAAATTATCGAGTGGTGAAATATCGTTTGTTGCGCGCCATTTCCGAAGTCTCGATCTTGACTCGTGATTCTTTTGACGCGCAGATCATTAGTGACCCAGTTGAACAATCTACCGGGCAGATGATGATGTTTTAATCCATCCTGCGCGAAGGTGTTTGATAATGTATAAAAAAATAATCTTTCCTTTTCTGGTCGTAAGTTTTCTCTGTTCCTGTATTTCCATCAAAGTTGATTCGGCCACAGAAACCCCGCCTAACATAGGTTTTGTAACGGCGGCTTTACCGCCAACAAAACCAGGGTTTGTGCCAGCCACTTTGACTCCAATACCTGTGGCGACTATTTCGACGACGCTTGCGATCCCCACGCCTGCGAATTGCAAAGATAGCGCGGTGTTGCTGCGTGATGTGACCATTCCAGATAACACACAAGTAAAGGCGGGTGAAAAATTCATCAAGACATGGGAATTACAAAATACGGGCAAATGTCCGTGGACGGATTACACACTTGTTTTTTCGGAAGGCGACCAAATGAACGCGCCGCTCTCCGCGCCGATACTTGATACTGCTCCGAATGAAAAAGTTCAAGCCTCAGTGGAACTGACTGCGCCTTCCTCGGATGGCGCGTATACAGGTTATTTCACATTGAATGATTCTTCAGGAAAAAGTCTCGCCATCGGAATTGAAAAAATATTTTGGGTAAAGATCCTGGTGGGGAATGTTTCGCTGCAAGTAACCAGCGCAAGTACACCTTTTGTGCCCAGCTCTGGAAATAGTAACTGCACCTATACCCAGAATGGCGGATATGTGCAGGAATTGATCACACTTATTAATCAAGCGCGAGCGGCTGCAAAGTTACCCGCGTTGACAGTCAACGCTCAACTGGCTTCGGCCGCACAGTCACATAGCGCAGACATGGCCTGTAACAACTTCCTCGGTCATACTGGCTCGGACGGTTCCTGGATTGGAGACAGACTTCTCCGCGCAGGTTATCCAGCTAATACCAATTACACAGAGATCATTGCCATCGGCGCGCCGCAAAAGGCAATGGATCAATGGCAGGCTGATGGGCCGCATTGGGATGCTGTTCTGGATTCAAGTTCCACCGAGTTTGGAGTTGGGTATGCCTATTATGCAAATAGTACTTTCGGAGGCTATTTTACGGTGGACATGGGCGGGCAGTAAAAGTTGATGGGATAGGTACTACCGACACAAAAGAAAGAGCGGATTTGCCAGTTTCGTAAGCCAGGGCAAATCCGCTCTTTAAAAAACTAATCTGGTAATTTGAAGTCTTTGAACTGCACTCGCAAAACCTTTTTATCAAACTTGCCAACGCTGGTCTTTGGCACGGCTTCGATAAAGACTATATCATCGGGCAGGTACATTTTGGTAAAGTGCGGTTTGAGATGTTCGAAGATCTCATCCTTGGTTATCGAATCTTTGAAGTCGGGTTTTGGCACCACGCAAGCCAGCGGACGTTCCTGCCATTTTGGATGCGGCAGGGCGATCACAGCGGCTTCCAAAACTTTAGGATGCGACATGATCGCATTTTCCAGATCCTGACTAGAGATCCATTCACCGCCGCTCTTGATCACATCTTTGGCACGATCCACGATTTGCACAAAACCTTCAGAGTCGATCGTGACTACATCACCAGTGCGGAACCAGCCATCGTGGAATGATTCAGCGGTTCGGTCATCGTTATAATAACTGCTGATGACCCACGGGCCGCGCACTTCCAGTTCTCCGAAAGCCTTGCCATCCCAAGGGATTTCCTTTCCACTTTCTTCAATGGCGCGGATCTCAACGCCCGGTACGGAAGTCCCCTGCTTTGCGCGGATCGAAAATTTTTCAGCCTCGGGCAGGTCGTTCTGATAACTCTTGAGGCGGCTGGTCGTTCCAAGCGGGCTCATCTCTGTCATACCCCAGGCATGCATGACGGTGATGCCGTGTTTCTTTTCGAAGGATTCAATCATGAATTGCGAGGCTGCCGCGCCGCCAACGATCATGCCGCGCAGACTGCTCAGATCGTAACGCTCATTCTCCAGGAGATTCAAGATACCCATCCACAAGGTTGGCACACCGGCTGTGAGAGTGACTTTCTCGGCCTGGATCAATTCTGCCAGATCGCGCGGCTGCATGTGCGGGCCAGGGAACACCAAACTTGTGCCGAGCATAATGGTGGCAAATGGCGTGCCCCAAGCCAGTACATGGAACATCGGTACGACCGGCATGAAAATATCGCGTTCTGACAGTCCGAAGGAATCCGCCATGCTTAATCCAAGACTATGAAGATAAATGGCGCGATGTGAATACACCACACCTTTTGGATTTCCCGTTGTGCCGGATGTATAGCACATCGCGGCGGCATCGTTCTCGTTGAGATTCGGCCAGGGATAGTCGGGGCTGGAGCCTTTGATCAAATCCTCGTAGGCGTGAACAGGACTGAGCGTGGTGCCTTCCGGTACTTTATCCGCCATAACGATAAAATGTTTCACTCCCTTAAGATAGGGGGCTAGTTTTTCAACGGCGGGTAAAAGAGTTGGATCAACAAATAGCACTTGATCATCTGCGTGATTGACGATGAATGCGATCTGGTCACCGGGTAAACGCAAATTGATCGGGTGCAGGACTGCTCCCATGCAGGGTACGGCAAAATAAATTTCAAGGTGACGGGAGTTGTTCCAGGCAAAAGTGGCAACTCGGTCACCGCGTCGAACCCCAAGTTTTTCCAACGCATTTGCCAGCCGCCCGACTCGTTCTGTCATCTCCGCGTAGGTGTAACGCTCGAGGGAAGGGCCAGCCTTCGTGACGATCTCTTTCTTTGGAAAGAGACGACGCGCGCGTTCCAACAGCGGCGTAAGTGTCAATTGGTAATCCATCATTTGTCCTTGCATAAAAGCCTCCTTTGGTGAAATACGTTTGTATTTTTTACTGCTTTATATAACCATCCGAACTTGTATGCGCCTTTTATTAGGTGTTGGGCTTGAATGGTTGTGCAGCTCTCTGGAAGAACCGGCATTTCCTTGACAATGACTTACGGATCATTATTCAGATTTATCAGACTAAATTTGAAATATTTTGCATTATACAGGAAATTTACCTGCACTGTGAGTATCAAAATCTACAAAAACGATTTATCGGGATGGAAAGAGTATGCCCATACTTTATCAAGAGACATAAAGATATTATCTGCAATTGTTTTGGCACGCTGGTCTCGAAGCGCGCAGAAAACTCAGATTAATTCTTTTGAATCAGAAAAATTTGAGTTCCAGATTTTCTGTTTCTTATAGATAATTACCAAGGTTCAATCTTGCCTGGCATCCATATTAAAAAAGCAAGCTAGGGCGGTTAGGCCGTTTTTGTGAAGGCGGCGTTACAATAGGGCGCGTTTGACAGGTTAGAGTCGCAGGAATTAACGGAGAGCTTATGAGTGAATCAAGAAAAGCGTTTTGGAGTGGTGTGCGCGCTGAATTTCCATTATTGGTCGGCGTGTTTCCTTTTGGTATGATCTATGGTGCGCTGGCGCTCAACGCGGGATTATCCACACTGGCATCCCAATTAATGTCCTCGATCGTGTTCGCGGGGTCATCGCAATTTGTCACCGCGCAGCTCGTGCATGATGCGGCGCCCGGGTTCGTGATCGTGTTGACTATCGTGGTGGTCAACTTGCGTCACATGTTATACAGCGCATCTCTCGCACCATATCTTAAAAATCTTTCACTAAAATGGAAGGCACTGCTTTCTTATCTTTTGACAGATGAGGCTTACGCGCCGAGTATTCTAAAATATGAAGAAGAGGGCATCACGCCCGTCAGTCATTGGTTTTTGTTAGGCGCGGGTTTCTCGTTATGGTTCATCTGGCAGATCAGCACCGCGCTCGGCATTTTTCTTGGTGCAACGATCCCAAAGGACTTGCCGTTGGATTTTGCGCTCCCTCTAACTTTTATCGCGATGGTTGTGCCTGCCTTGAAAAACCGGCCAATGATCGCCGCAGCTTTAAGCGCAGGATTGGTAGCTGTGCTGGCATATAGCCTCCCATTCAAACTTGGATTGATCCTGGCTGCGTTGGCAGGCATTACGGTGGGAACTATTCTGGAGAATAAAAAATGAATATTTGGCTGGTCATGCTGATTGGCGGGTTGCTTACTTTCGGGATGAGATTCTCCCTCATATTTTTGTTCGGCAGATTTGAGGTCCCAGAAACGATGCGCAAGGCTTTGCATTATGTTCCGCCGGCAGTCCTCTCCGCGATTATCGTCCCCGAATTGCTCTATCCATCAGGCAGTCTGGGTTTGTCTTTTGGAAATACACGTTTACTGGCTGGCATCATCGCAATGCTGGTGGCATGGTATACCAAAAATACACTGTTGACCATCCTGGCTGGGATGGCCGTGCTGATCATCCTTAAAATTTTTTATACGTAGATCAAAAAAACCTGATTGCCCCCCGCCTCTTTGGCGCGCGCCATTGCCTGCCGCGCCTGCTGGATCAACGGTTCCACTTCGGTCGATGCGCTGATGCGGGCTGCGGACGCGATGCCTGCGCTGATCTTTACCAGAACTGGTGGTTTGTTCTCGACAGTGACATGGGTCCCACGTACTCCGGCGATTACCCGTTCTGCGATCTTCTCCGCATCCGCGCCGATGACGCCAGCCAGCATGACGATGAATTCATCCCCCATCCAGCGGCCGATACAATCATAGGGACGGCTTTTCTCTCGGACGGCTTGTGAGGTCATTCGCAGGACATCATCACCGATCTCAAGACCGAATGTATCGTTGATAACCTTGAAGTTGTCAATATCCAAAGCGATCAAACTTAATGGAAGAGATGCCCGCCGGGCGCGTTCCAATTCGCCATTCGACTGCCTGAAGAACCCCGAGCGATTCATGAAACCTGTCAGTGGATCGAAGACAGCCTGACTTTCCAGTTGATCGTGGGCTGTCAAGAGACTATTTGAAAGTGAAATGATCCGCTCCGCCATCACGACACGGTTCTTTAAGTCCTGTGCCCGGAATGGCCTTTGGATAATATCATCTGCGCCGGACGGGGCGAGTTCTTCATCTAAATTCATTTCAGTGGTTAACAAAATGAAAAAGGGGTCGGCGATTTTCATTGAGCGGACACGAGAAATAAACTGCATTCGGTGCAGGTCACTGGTATCCCAATTGGCGATGAGGAAATGAGATTCACCGGATCGAACATAAGGCCAGAGATCCTCACTCGAGACAAGCGGAATGAGTATATACCCGTCGTTAGGCAGGGCTTTTTGGATGATCGCGAGTTCTTTTGGGTTGTTTTCAAGCACCAATATTTTCATCAGGCACCTTTTTACTAATTATAGCATTGTGGTTTATAGAATTGAATTTTGGTCTGATTTTAATATGAAGTTTAGCTTACGTTGACAAATGCTCTTTCCCATAGTAATATTTGCGGCGCTCTCCCTAAATGCCGAGGTAGCTCAGTGGCAGAGCAAAGGACTCATAAGCCTTCGGTCGAGAGTTCAAATCTCTCCCTCGGCACTCCAGAACCCGCGTGAGCGGGTTCTTTCTTATCATGCAAATTGAAATTAACAAACTCAGTCGCAGTAAGCGCAGGACCATTGCTCTGATCATTGAGCACGATGGTTCGCTCACGGTTCGCGCGCCGATGCGTGCTTCGAAAATCTTGATCGAACAATTCATACAGCAAAAAATGGATTGGATCAATAGTACGCGTGAAAAGCTGAAACGCATTCCGCATGTTCCCGCAAGGAAATACACCGACGGCGAGACCTTTTTGTTCCTCGGAACTTCCTTTGGCTTGAAACTGGTCAGGCCGCAGCGGCCATCGCTGCAATTTGACAGCGGATTTACCCTTAGTCACAGTGCGCAAATGAACGGGGAGCAATTCTTTACGCGCTGGTATAAGGAACACGCATACGATATTATTTCTGAACGAGTGAGGGAATATGCGCGTCGATATGGATTTGCGCCCAAACAAGTGAAAATTACCTCTGCGAAAACACGGTGGGGATCATGCAGCCCAAACGGGACGCTTAACTTCACCTGGCGTTTGGTCATGGCCCCGCTGGATGTGATCGATTACGTGGTGATCCACGAGCTCGCACATCTACGTGTTAAGAATCACTCCAGCAAATTTTGGAAAGAGGTTGAGTTGATCGATTTGGGATATAAGGAAAAGAGAAAATGGCTGCGTGAGAACGGGCAGAAATTAAATTTGTAACCCACTACAATAAAAAACACAGGCCTTGAGATTGTATCTTTGCGCTTGTATTTTATTGCTTTCGTTTGTCTGGAAAAGCAGCGAATTGTTCATATCCCTCCCCCACAGCTTTTGATATTTTCTTAATTCGATCAGCTGTTTTCCTGTTCAAGGGTAGTATCTGATGCAGGTATAACTCGCCAAAAGGGGTCAATGCCAGCAGCGATTCGGTCGCCACAAACGAATGCGCGTTATTTGGGTCCGGCTTCTGGATTTGGAGGGCAAAATCATCATTATCTTCAAACAAAACCTTTTTCCAACTTCTCTCAAAAGAAGGATACTTGCCGCTATCAAGCAGTTCAGCCAGAAGCTTGGCGAAATATGGCTTGGAGCGGACTTGCATGGTTCGTCTTCGAAAATATCGGACATTGATCAATGCCAGTCTTTCCAGATCATTACCATCGATCGTCTCGGGGAAATTGGAATGCGGATCAAATATATACCGCATCGTGTTATATCCGCCGATTAGGGTATCGGCGTTTTGTAATAATTCCGGGGAAACGTTATAAAAACCTATCAAACAATGATTGGCTAGTAAAATATCACAAAACGCATCTGTCACGAGAACTGGTAGTGTAACGCAGGCGATGTGCTCGCCTGTTTCTTTAAGAAAGGCTTTGGCGTTGAATTGGTCCTTTGTTAGAACATTGTTTTTTCGAACCTTCTCAACTTCCGTTACACCACTGGCGGTAAACAGGAATTCCATTCTTTCCATGGAAGTTAAATGAAGTCCATCAGCCAGCTTCACCAATAAATTATCCTTTAACAGCATCCTCCTCTCTCCGCGTTCAATATTGCTGATCGCGGAAATATCCACGCCGGATCTCTCCGCGAGTTCCTTTTGGGACCAACGCATATCTTTGCGCAGTGATGCTACTAGAATGCCAAATTCGAAACGGTTCATGCCTGCTCCTGAATATGGAGAACCTTAAAAAAATTTCGAGCTTGAAAGATCGATTATTGCTTTCGTTTGTCTGGAAAGAGGGCGAATGATTGGTATCCTTCCCCGGCTTTTTTTGATATTTTTTCCATTCGATCCGCAGTTTTTTGATTCGAAGGCAAGAGCTGATGTAAATATATTTCGCCGTATGGCGTTAATGCAAACAGGGTTTCAGTGGATATAAATGAATGACCATTTTTCTGATCTGTGGTTTTAATTGGCAGGGAATAATCATCGAAGTCTTCAAATAATATCTTTCGCCAGCACCTCTCAAAAGAAGGATATTTCTTGTTGTCGAGAAATTCATTCAGCAGTTTGGCAAAATAAGGCTTGGATCGAATGCGTAACGTTCTTCTTCGAAAATAACGAACATTGATCAAAGCATGTTCCTCGAGGGTATCATTGTCTATGATGTCGGGGAAGTTGGTGTTCGCGGCAAAAATATAGCGCATTTCGTTGTACCCGCCAATGATGGTATCTGCGCCTTGAAGTAAATGCGGGGGAATGCCATAAAACTCCAGTACATTATTATTGGCCAATAAAATATCACAAAATGCATCGGTAATAAAAACAGGCAGGGTGAAGCAGGCGATGTGTTCGCCTGTTTCTTTTAAGAAGGATTTGGGATCGAAATACTTTTTCTTGTGAGCCTCTTCCTTTCGAACTTTTTCGGCTTCCGTCACGCCGCAGGCTGCAAAGAGGAATTCCATTCTTTCCATGGAGGTTAAATGGAATCCATCGGCGAGCTTTACCAGCATATTATCCTTTAATAGGGTTCGCCTCTCTCCGCGTTCAATATTACTGATCACGGAAATATCCACACCCGATCTCTTGGCAAGTTCCAGTTGTGTCCAGCGCAGATCTTCGCGCAAGGATGCTACAAGGGTGCCAAATTCAAAACGATTCATAGCTCCTCCTGAAAATGGCGGACTCGAAAAAATCTTTGAGTCAATCCATATAATTTTGTTTTGATATTTGCGTAAGATAAACGATAATTATGACAGCGCAAGGTTACGGGTAAAAGATTACTAACGGTATCTGATTTCCCTTCGTGAAAGTACCGACTTTGCGTAACAACATTATACAACATACATGTTATACGGATAGGTTCTTGAAAAAAAGTGGTTTCCGAAGACATGCATATTGCCGTCTTCTCAGGTTCAAGAAATCTCGATTTGTTTCATATCACAATAGCCGAGAGCGCTTACTGAGTTCGACAGGGGTACCCGCCTCGGAATTTAATTAAGATGGGGATGGGACAGACCTTTGTGGGTCTGTCCCATGGGGTAGATCAGCCGTTGTAGCTGGTCTTTTTTTATATATAGCACTCATGCAGTTTAAAATCTTTTAGCCGCCAATTATGTGTTGGTTAGTACCTTGAAAGTTAAATGCTTGTACAAAAAGCAAGAAAATTAAGCTGCATAAGCGAGGGTAGGGATCACGACCATCTCGCGTAACTTCAAAGCCATAGCAGCGG
>CAIWRB010000430.1 GCA_903914955.1 uncultured Chloroflexota bacterium
AGGTGTTGAAATCCTGCTCGCTGACATTCGCAAATGCGAACGGTGCATTGGGTTTGCCGATGTCGTATCGGTCGCCATTTTTTTTTGCAGCCAATCCATCACCGACATGGATGGCCTGCCGGGCCAGGCTGCACTCAATTTTAGAAACGAAGCGGATCAACTCACTATTTGTAAATGCGGGCGGTACCAGCAGGGCAGGCACGATCGTCGCTTGCGGCACACTCTCAGAAGCTTGTCCGCCCGCCTTCTTCGCCATCTCCGCCAGGCGGGTTCTCATCTCGTCAATGTTGCTGCCGATCCCTGTGCTGGCGGCTTTGCGGATTCCGATCTGGTCACGCAAACTGTCTCGCGTGGATTTCTCAACTGCGTCCTGTGATTTCTTGATCTCAGCCAGCAGAACGGCTTTGTCGAGTGTGTCCTGTTTTGCCAGCAGATAGGACTCGGCGTACAACAAGTCGCGTTCCATGGCGCTGATCTCGATCATCTTCTCTCTATGCTCCGCTTCTGCTTTGCGCTTTTCGCGGCGGGCTTTGGTGTCAGGTGAGGTCATGTGATAAATAAACCCTGCGACTACGTTCCCAACCACCACCAGCGGGATGGCGACTGTTGAGACGCCCGAAAGAACGTTAGTCATTGCGCCATCTTTCGCTCCGTACATCAGGGAGTCGGTGACCGAAGTCAGGATCACGCCCACCAGGTCGATGATGAAGAAAGTCATCGAGGTCCAGTCCTGGTATTTTGAGGATGAACCGAACATCCAGACCAGCGACCATCCGATCGCGCCGATGTCCAATCCCCAAAGACCGACCAATGCCAGAATCTCAAAGCCGGTCGGGACGGTGGTGGTGAGGAAGTCATAGCTGCGCCAGCTGGTGTAGATCAGCAGTACCGCGTTGACAGCTATTACGATCAGATCTCCGATGCCAATGCCGCCGTGATCGGTTCGTATACCGGTCTTGCCGGTCAGTTCATCAGTCAGGGTGTTTGTGTTACTCATGGTTTACCTCCAATGGTTTTGAAAGAAATTGGTTCGAATTTGTGGGAGACATTCATACCTCCAGGTTGTGGGTGAAACATCAGCGCTTCTTCTTTGATTTGTGAGAGTTGCTTTTCTTGTGACGGTTTTGGAATCTGGAACGGAATCTTCCGACATCCCGTTTCCAAAACACCCATGCTGTATTGACACAAAGCATGACCGTCACAAGTTCAAGGTCTAACATTTTCATTTGCATACCTCCAATTAGATTTTTGTTATCCGACACATGTCGGTCATTTTCTATTGAGTAACGAAAGGTTCATTTGATTCATCAACGCCAGTTTCAAACGGCGCATTTCTGTTGCGGTACAAAGAACGCAAGCGGATCATTTCATAAATTAGCAGGAGAGAAAACAGGGCAGGCGGCAGCACTCGAAAGAATAGATCGGCATATTGCCAGTGAGCAAGCAGCCAGGCGGATCCGATGGATGCGCCGCCAATGACCAATCCGCCTGCTGTCATGCCGCCCCAAACCAAACTGGTGTTCTTGCTCAGAACGATGAGCAACCAGCCAACCGACATCAGGATGAGAGCAAACTGCAGGGCGATCACTGGGATTGCGGGTGAGATGGGTGCGTAGATCGCCTGGATCGAGGAGATGCCCAGGTAGTCGCCGCCCAGCCAGAGAAGCAAGGCGATCACTCGCAATAACCAAGGCAGGGCATATAGAATTGCGCCTGCTACTCCCAGAACGACGATCGCAAGAAATTCCAATAAATATTTGATCGCATTGAAGAGGAATTGGATCAATATCAAAATTATGTTCATCATGATTAGATTTCCTCATAGGAATCAAAATGCCCCACACCAAAGGTGTGAGGCACTTACTACCTAAAACAAAAAACTAAGAATCAGGTTCTTCTAGAATTATTCTTTACGTTCTGCCATTTTTTTTATTAACGCCAAAGCTTCATCTAATGGGATTCCTGCAGGGATGATTTGAATTGAGTTGTAACAGTGTGTATGCAGCCCGTCGGGACCGCACGAAGTAATTTGAAATACACAGACCTTTGGAACAAAATTCCAGAGGTCTGTGTGTTTTTAACGCCCTTTGGAGGCTTTTCTCCAGAGGGCGTTTTTTATTTCCCAACCA
>CAIWRB010000431.1 GCA_903914955.1 uncultured Chloroflexota bacterium
GAAGGTCAATTCCCCGCTAAAGGCAAACACAGAAATAGAAACAGACAGAATCGAAAGAATGCCGCCAGCATTAACTCCAACGCTGAGACGGATAAGGAACCGGCAGCAAGCACCTCTTCAGTTGAAGAAGAGGATGCCTCTGACGATGCTCTTCTGGCTGAAATCCGTCGTTCCCTCGTACAGGAGAATACGTCTAAACGCGAGAAACAAGAGGGGGGGATTTTAAATAAAGTAGCCAAACTTATTAAGCCAGGCAAGGGTTCGCCTGCAGCGGAACAAAAGGCGGAGGAACCAGATAAGGCTGAAGAAGTTCCGCCTGCTGAGGATGTTCAAAAATATTTAGATAACCTCGCCGCCTTATCTTCATGGGATGAGAGTGCTCCAGTTTTTGAATCAAGCCAAACATCTGATGATGATGCGCAAAGTTCACTCTTGGACCAGAACGGCAGCGCATCCAGCCTTGAACTAGAATCGGATGAATTAATTCCAGAGCAGCCTCAAAATGAGGCGCATGCCCAACCTGAAACCAGGCAAATTGGCGCTGATTATGATGCCATTCGCGACGTCGCATTGGAAAACTACGATGAATCACCAACTTTACCGGAAGACAAACCTGAGGGTGTATCACTACAGCAAAAATTCAAGGCATTGGTTTATGAACTGAATCCAATTGAAAGAACCCTAATTTTAGGATCAGTGATCCTGATCCTTATCGCAGCGCTTGCCGTTATCGGATTCGAACTTGTAAATTCCCGAGTCGCAACGGTGGAACAATCTGCGCCTACCCAAGAGCTGCCATTTCCTGTTCGGGTAAGTTTGCCTGGCGGCTGGCAGTTTAATCTGGCTAAGGGAACCGTTGTCAATGACAAATGGTCTCCGACGTGGGCCGAGTGGCTGCAAGGCACCGAAATATGCAAATGGGTCGCCCTGCCCTGGACTCTCCAGCTGGAAGCCGTGGTCCGCTCGCTCAAAGCGGATGATGTGATAGAGTTGACCATGAGCAATACAGATTCTTTGAAATTTAAGGTCTTATCCATTCAAAGCGTGCCTGTTGACCAGATTGCCACCTTGAATAGAGACACAACCAGCCTGCTCCTGATCCTCGTAAATAAAGATTCAGACACCCGCTGGGTGGTCACTGCGATACCCTAGCTTTTTCCAAAAAAAGGTTTACCCATGGATCAAATAAAAATCTTGCTGATCGATACTGATGAAACCAGCCGTGACTTTCTGGCTCAAATGCTGCATAAGAAAGATTATCTAGTCAGCCATGCATCCTCAGGTAAGGAGGGTCTCGCCAAAGCGCTGGAAGACCTGCCGGACCTAATCATCTGCGACACCCACCTGGGTGATCTTTCGGTCGTAGAGTTGATGGAGCAACTGCAACAAAACCCTATCACGAGTCACATCCTGTGTATCGTTTTGAGCAGTCAATCGAATCCTGATGAGATGCACAAATGTTTAGAAGCCGGTTGTGCGGAATACTATGTCAAGTCCGGAATGGTAATGATCACGATGGTAAATGCCATTCCGAAAATACTTTTGGAAAAGAAACGAAACCATCCCAATAAAAAAAATGGGCTAGTTGTGGTTTTCCTCAGCGCAAACGGCGGAATAGGAACTTCATCGCTTTGCGCCAACATTGCCATGAATATCGCCAAGCAAACCCACCCGGCAACCGTGGCGGTAATGGATATGGTTCTACCGATGGGTTCGCTTTCTCAAATTATGGGGGCGGATGATACGGAATTTAATATCCTAAAAGTTTCAGAACAACCAGCTGATGAGATAACAACGGAATATTTCCATGAGAACTTGATCATGCCGCCCTTCTGGCTGATACACCTTTTGCCTGGTTCGCCAGACCCCGGGGCTTCTAACAGTTTGCAGCCGACTCAAATTCCAGCCATGATCAGCACTTTGAAGACATCTTATGATTTCACAATTATAGATCTGGGAAGGTCCCTGTCCAGAATAAGCCTGCCCATAATCCACGAAGCGGACTTGATCGTTCTGACAGTGGGAACGAACCTAAGCGGGGTTAACCTGACCAAAAAAGCATGGAATTACCTGCTTGATCTTGGGATAGAAAAGGACAGGCTGTTCCCGATCCTCAATCGAGCGGTTGGTCTGGAAGGTCTGACAAAAGCCGAGGCTGAAAAAATATTGGGTTTTGATATCAAGCTGACCGTCCCATACATGATGGGAAATTTCGCTCTCGCCAATAATCAAAATATCCCCGTGAACATGAAATTCCCCAACGATACCGTCAGTATCGTTCTTAAACAAGCGGCAATAGAGATCTCTAAACAAGCCATCAAGGTTCAGGACAAATAGTGGCTACAATCCGTTAAAAGCAAAACGGCGTACCTACCGATACGCCGTTTTGCTTAATTTTTTGAAAGTCAAAAAGATTTCTACTGGATCAATATGATAGCAGGATCTGTGGAAGGAGAATAGAACATAGTCGAGTCATACATGATCTCTGCCTGCCCATTGCCGTTCATACCCCAAGTTGAACAAATGAATTGAATTGTTTGTTTCTGAAGTTGGCCGCTGCCTGCAAAATAACAATTTGAATTTTGCGCCAAAATAGTTCCGCTAATAGTTGCATTACTGTTGCCATTCACATCCACGTCGCTGGTATTACTTGGGGGAAGATAGATCAACAAACCTTTTGTGTTTCCGCTAGTTGGGGGGGATAACTTGATCTCTGCGCCGCCATTCCATTTTAGACCGCCGGTTTTTACTACGATGGTAACGCCGGTTCCGGAGAGGTTTGCTTTATTATTTATATTGAAATCTCCGGTAACACAGTAAACACCGGGGTTAAGAGTTTTAATGCCTGAAGGAGGAAAGTCACCAGACCAATTGCCCGGATTCATGGTACTACTGCCCGACGTTACCGGCCCAGCTGTGCCTGAACAAGTAATCCCAAGATCCGCCGGGGCGGCAGGAATGGTTTGGTTAAATAATTTTTGTCCACAACCATCCTGACCGCTTAGGGAAGTCCAAGTAGCATCGCTATTTTCAGTTGCGGGAGCTGCTGTCACAACATTTGCGCACCTAGTACCCGATTCCTGCATTTTCAGCTGCGCTTCTCCGCCGGCAAAATCAATACAGTTTCCATCCAATGAAGCTGTGCCTAAATCACCTCCCCAAACCTGAAGTTTAGAGCTTCCCTGGATGAAAAGGGATTTATCTTTCTGGCCGTTGCCACAGGTCCCAACCTTTGTCGCAAAAACTGCGCTTCCAGCATAAAGCGGACCGCTGCTTATTGAATCACAAGCGCGGGATTTTGCAAAGACCTTGCTTGTCATTTGGTTTATACCCACAACTCTTGCAAAAGTGGTGTTTAAACGAGAAACGATCTCAACCTTGTAATCTACATTACTGCCAGAGGCATTTGGGCACGACCCTGCCGGGGATGCTGAAGATGTAACCGTGACAGTGTTATTGCTTTGGGCTAATCCCTCGTAACCGTTCAATGAAGCGATATCTCTTGCCGCCAATGTTTCAGCGGTAAGGTTATGAGTTGAATCACTTGCATGCTTTAGGGCGGCGGCATAGGCAGCTGAGTCCGCGGCATTTTGGGCGTGGCGATGGTCAGAGTAAGCCAATCCTCCATCCACGACCAGGCCGACAAATCCGATCAGGCCGATGATCGCGAATGTGATCAATATCAGGGCCTGTCCGCGTTCATATTTGGAATATTTGATATTTTTCATTTTTACCTCTTTTTAGTTATGGGCACTTTGGCGTGAGAATAGTATTGGTGGCGTCGGCTCTCAGTTTTATCGTATTCGTACCGATCATCGTGCTAACCATCGGGAATATCAGCGCATGATCAAACGTGATGGCTACAGTGACGGAATATGGCGGTGAACTGGAGTCAACCGATCCCTGACAATTCAAACCGTTGATCACAACATTCACATCACTTGCTGTGAGCGGGGTCACATCTGAGGCTGATTCAATGGCGCGGAACTTCATGCCATCCACTTGTGTCGGTTGAAAGGAGCCATAGATCGCACCCTCCGCAGCCGCGTCACGAATGGCAACATACTGATAGAGTGCGATGCCGAAATCTACGGCTCCGAGCAGTAAAAGCAGGATGACTGTCAGGCTGATGGCGAGTTCCACCAGGCTTTGTCCGCGGGGTTGTTTTTTCATCTTGGGAAAAATATCTATTTTCATAATATTGATATATTTTATGGCCAGGATCTGGTACAAGAGCTATAAGGAGATGCCATGGTAATTATTGCTGACAAGCCAGTTGGGTCATTCTTCGAGAACGTAAAGGATATAGTCGTCGAGCTCGCCGAAGAACTGGATCCTGTAAGCGTACCGCTTCCTGAAGTGTGCGGACTAGAATTGTCTGGAAGTGTGCCTACGGTCAAGGTTGATGAATTCGTTAATGATATTGCATTCAAATGCCAATTACTTGCCCCACTGCCTGAATTAAACCAATTAATCCGTACCGAAGCAATCGGAAGATTGATGCCAACCTGATTTGTGATTACCCCGCTAGCAACATCTTTATTGCTACCAGTTCCTAGGGTTATGTTACCGACTGCAAAATTGGAACTTGTGCAATTGTATACGGTAGCGTTGAGCACAATAGGCACGATCGTTGCGGCAGGCCTTGCGCCAATGCTTGCTGCAAATGAACCATTCGCAATCGTGGATGAGCCGGTTGTGGACGGGTGGGTATAGGTGTAGATGCAGGTTGTTGATTGGCCGGGATTAATACTGTTGAGGGCAGAGTTGCAGTTCGCGCTGATCGAGTTTGTTGAATTTGAGTCGCCTGTACCTGCGATAAGCAGAGTGTTTTGTAGGCTGGACGTGATCGTATATGGCTTTGAAAGCACAGTGTTGCCATTATTAATGAGCGTATAAGTGTATTTTACAGTTAGATCGGCAGGCGTCACGGTGGTTTTATCTTGAGTGACAGCCAGAGTGAAGCTTGAAGTGGTGACTGTAGTGCTTGCGGGACTGCTAAAATAATCAACCCCGCCAAATGTTGCCTTTGCCGTACCTGTATTTTTTAGACTGCCGGCGTCAAAATCAGCTTGTGACACTATGTGTGAGCCGGTACAGGTTATTGTTGCGCCAGGAAGCACGTCGGCTAAACCGCAAGTAATGGTTGCTTTGTCATCACTTACCGTCAGGTTTGATAAAGTGACGTTTCCTGTATTTTTCAATGTGTAAACATAATTAATATTGCTGCTACCGGCGACTAGCGGGCTTGAGCTAAGGGTATTTGTTAACGAAAATATAGATAAGGCTTTTGTCTGTGTAATGCTAACGCTTGTTGGGGCCGCGTTTGAAGTAACAGAAACAAACACAAAAGCAAAACCATTGGCGGTCACTGAGTTAGTTAGTGCTGAACCTGTATTAATTTCGGTTTGAGTTACGAGCCGCGTACCTTTACAAGGGATTGAACTGCTTGCGGGGATCGTGGACGGGCAATCTGTAGCCAAAGAAACATTGCCATTCCCAGTGACCGTCAACAACAAACCGGCAATACCAAACCCATTAATATTTTGGATCGTGTAATCAAAAGTGATCAGGTCGCCTGCTTTGAGGGGTTCAGGATTGGTAACCTTTACAAAAAGATTGATCGGTTGGGGCGCAGGAGTGGAGGTATTTGTCGGAGTAGGCAGTGGCGTAGAGCTTGCTGTTGGTGTAAACGTAGATGTTGGCAGGAAAGCTTGAGTTAAAGTAGCAGCTACAAAAGTCTGGGCTACCTGGGTCATATGAACCGCGGTTGCTGTTTTATCAGCGTTTGATAAAATTATAGGCGCCGAAATGGAGATGGAGGCAATGACAGTACGTTCACTTGATGAGGTAATTGTAAATCCGCTAAAAGGAACGATCGATACAATAGGTACCCATTGAGTTGAAACACTGACCTTGATGCGGTCCCCATTTTTTATACTGGAATAACTTCCGCAAGATGGGTTGGCTGGGCTCAATGGGATTTCGATTCCTGTATTATCATCCAGCCCACCATCATACGTGATAAGAATATCCGCATCATTAAATTTATTAATAAAACCTACGGTTTGAGCGGCCTTCCTGATCCCGGCACAATCCTGATAGTAGGGCACATTCGACGCGTTCTTTCCCATGGCAGAGCCATAGCGAACTGCCTCGCGTGCCGCTGAAACCGTGGATGCGTAAATAAATAGCAGCCGCCCGGTTTCCATTAAACCAAAAACCAATAATAGCAGAAGCGGTAGCGCCAACGCAAACTCCACCATTGCCTGGGCGCGCGTCTTATATTTATGATTGGATCTTGAATAGTTCATACGATCATCCTGTATTATTAAAATAAAATAATGACAAATCCAGCTCACGAAATAATGATACCGGTTTCGTTATTTTTTTTACCAACTAAAACTACGATCTGCCAATCCAACTGACCGATTCCAATATATCTTTTACCGAAAGTAGGCGTGAGTTTGGCTGTTATGAGAGCAGGTGAATGAAAGCGTGGCAGACACACCCGCCTACTCCTATTGTAGCACTGTGATCTCAGATATAACAATAATAAAACAAGCCAAAACAACTCCAAAAATTCGATTATGTCGACTTTTTAGAGTTAGGATAGCATAAATCATAAAAAAATC
>CAIWRB010000432.1 GCA_903914955.1 uncultured Chloroflexota bacterium
TGGTGTCAGGTCCAGGTGCGCTTTCCAGATCGCGTGATTTGTTTTGGGTGGGGCTTTGCCGTTGATCCACGCGCCCGTGACCAGTTTATACAAAAGAACAGCCAGCGCGAAAATATCAGCAGCGGGAGTTAATGCTTGCCCGTTAAATTGTTCCGGGGAAAAATAAAGATGAGGGTAATGATTTTGCTGGAATTCGGCATTTGAGCCAGACTTTATTCCGGCTCCAATTCCTCCCAGATATATTTCGCCTTGCTTGTTTATGTGAATTAATTCAGGTGCAAGATTTAGGTGCATAAAATTTTGTTTATGCAACGCCTCAAGCGCTGAACAGACAGCTTTCATGTAGATAAGAGCTTCGTTTACCGACACAGGCCCTTTGCTATATATATCGGCGAGTGAAGGGCCATCGATCCATTCTTCCAGCAAAAATGCGAGTGTGGGAGTTTGATGTAAACCAAGATACGGCACAAGGTTGGATTGGGAAATGCTGCGCAGTTTTACAGAATCCGCTTCGAGGCTTTTCAGGGCTTCAGTATTCTCTGATATCAATTTCGGTAAAAGCGTCAGTGCCAGTGACTTGTTGCTGCGGGTGTCTGTTGCGCGAAAGAGTTCCCCAAGAGGTGTGAGCGCGATGAGTTCTTCAATGTGATATTGGTTAAGAAGTGTTTGACCCGATAATGCTGACTTCATGGTTTGTTGATTGAGAGGATGAGGGAATAAATTACTTCCTGGCTGCGGCCATGATTTTCATCACGCAGCATCTGAGCTGTTGGATCTTTCGGACTCCGGGATGAAATGGCATTACAAATACAATGAAGTATGTTGAATGTTCACAAAGCCCAGGCGAGCATCAACCCAAAGATAGCAGCGATCAATCCGAGGTGAAGGAGTAAATTGCTGGTCGCCAGTATGTTTCCCGGGAGAATAAATTGGATCGCTAGATTGCAGACGATCAGGAATATTCCGAAGATGGGGATCAGTCCTTTTCTGTGCACCAAAAATTCGGAAAGGCGGTCTAATAGTTTCGAGATCATACTTCCTCCGGATCATCTTGTGCATCGTCGATATCAGGTGTTTGGCCCGTTTGATTTTGTTTAACATGCCAGGGAGCATATTGAGCGAGGAGTCTGCCGGGGATGCGTCCCTGCATCACTACGCCTCCGCGTTCGTGTTCAACGATTTCCACTTGACCTAATTCGTGGAAGAGAGAGATCAACGCTCCTTGTTTGTAAGGAAGCCGCACATGGATGGGCGTGTATGATTCAAATAATTCCTCCCTCATCAAATGCAGCAAGTCTTTTATACCCGTTCCTTCGATCGCAGATATCGAAATAGACTTTGGGAAATTCTTCAATATTTCGCGCGCGTTATCAGGATCACGCAACTGGTCGGACTTGTTCAATGCGGTGATCATGGGAATATGACTCGCGTCAATTTCCTCCAAAGTTTCCTGCACAGCCTGGAATTGATTGAGAGCGTTGGGATGCGAAATATCCACTACATGTAACAGCAGGTCTGATTCCGCGATTTCTTCCAGAGTGGCGTGGAAGGCAGCGATCAGTGAAGTTGGAAGTTTTTGAATGAAGCCGACCGTGTCCGTGATCAAAGCCAGATCATCACCGGGTAATTGGACGCGGCGGGTGGTTGGGTCGAGCGTGGCAAAGAGTTGATTCGCTACGAGCACTTCCGATCTCGCGAGCCGATTTAGCAAAGTGGATTTGCCGGCGTTGGTATAACCAACGATCGCAACAATTGGAATACGTGAGCGTTTGCGTTGCGCGCGGTATCTTGTGCGATGTGCCTCCACTTTTTCAAGTTCACGCTTGATGTGTGTGATGCGCGTGCGGATCTGACGTTTGTCCACTTCGAGTTGAGTTTCGCCGGGGCCGCGCAATCCAACGCCACCAGCGGACCCAGCTGCGCCGCCTCCGCCGCCAGCCTGCCTTTCAAGGTGCGTCCAGGCGCGGGTGAGGCGCGGCAGATTGTATTCATATTGCGCGAGCTCCACCTGCAACATGCCTTCGCTGGTGTGCGCGTGCTGGGCGAAGATGTCGAGGATGAGCGCGGTGCGGTCGAGTACGCGAATGTTGACAAGCGCCTTCTCCAGTTCACGTTGGTGGCGCGGAGAAAGCTCGTCGTCGAAGATAACCACATCAGATAAGGTTTCTTCAGCGAGGGCTTTTAATTCCTCAACTTTGCCGGGGCCGATGTAGGTGACTACGTTCGGGCGGTCGAGTTTTTGGGTGAGTTCGCCGACTACATCCACGCCGGCGGTATCAGCCAGCAAGGCGAGTTCAGCCAGCGAATCTTCGAGGGTGAGTAGCTGTTTCTTCTCGCGCAGCTCCACGCCGACAAGGAAGGCACGTTCACGCGGGGCTGTTGTTAGTTGGGGATTTTTCTTTGCCACTGGGATCTGTTTCCGATTCTGGTTTCATGGTCTCAAATTGACCGAATAGTTTGGCGATGCGCGGGTCGCTAGCCTCTGTGCGCGTAGGCAGTAGGATGTGGAAAGTAGAACCTTTATATTCTACTTCGTCATGTCCTTCCGATTCAACCCATATCGTACCACCATGCGCTTCGATAATTCCACGCGTAATGGGCAGTCCGAGTCCGGGGCCGCCGCCCTTGAATTTTGTTTTGCCGCTGGAGTGCAGGTCTGTTCTGCCAAGTTGACCGAACTTCTCAAAGATGACGGCTTGATGCTCCGCCGAGATGCCGATGCCTGAATCAGCGATAATGATCTCAACGAAGCCGGGCAGCAGGCGTCCGCTAATGGTGATCGTACCATTATCGGGAGTGTATTTGATCGCGTTCGTTGTGACGTTGTACAGAGCCTGATAGACGCGCTCCGAGTCACCGTAGATCATCAGGTTATCCCCTTCAAATTTATTAATGATCAAAGTTTGCCTTCGGTCATTGATAGTTTTACCAAGCTCGTTTTTCAGGAGATTTATCAAATGCGTAATCCATAATGGTTGGAAATTAAGAGTGAGCAAATTATTATCTATCAAAGATACGTCGATCATATCGTCAATAATGTGGCGCAGACGATGGATGCCGGTGCTCACGCCTTTGAGCAATGTCTCAAATTGTGATTGCCCCGATTGCTCAACAGTATCCGCCATCATGGCTGTGTAACCTTCAATGAGGGTCAGTGGAGTTTTTAATTCATGGGCGGCCACTGAAATAAAACTTGATTTGTTGCGGTCGAGTTGCTGAAGTTTCTCCTGAGTTTTGCCAAGCTCATTCGAGATGTGCGCCACGCGCGTTTCCATTTCGTAGCGGACGACCACGCTCAGGCTGTGAGTATAAATAGGAATGACCGCTGCGAGCAAATCCAGCGCGTCCTTTTTGCTAAGATTTTTGCTCGCCACCTCAATTGTCAACGATACCATGCGATTAATGACGAAGGATACAAAATAATCGCCTTCATCCAAATTCGTTTCGGTGGGAGCGTGACCCCAATCATAGAGGATCGGATCGAGCCAGGCGATGTCGCCGGTCATGACGGCTTGTTCGAGAAGTTCGTAAAATCGTTCGAGCTGTTCGGCAAACCCGACGCGAACGCCTTCGCCGCTCGCCAGTTCGCGCGAGATGCGTTCCACCCACGGGGCGTGTATTTTTTGAAGTGAACTTTGAAGCGTCATTGAATATAAGTTTACGCCCGCTTGATGCATTTGACCATATTATTTTTCCACGATCCACTTCCACAAGATCTGGCCGACGGCTTGCAGACTTTCGGCTGAAACTTTATCGGGCGTATCTTGCGTGGTGTGCCAAAAGGGATAGTCGAAGTCAATGATGTCTACTGCTGGGATGCCTGCTTCGATAAATGGGGTGTGGTCATCTTCCATACTGAATTTTTCCTGGTTAATGAATATGTTGCCGTAGCCAAGTTTCTCAGCTGTGGACCAAATTTCAGCACGGATGGCGGTGTTGGAATTTTTTTCGAGATAGATATTTAAGTCTGCGTCACCGATCATGTCCACGATGACAACTGCCTGCGGCCGAATGGGGATTTCTTCTGCAAAGGCGCGTGAACCTAATATCCAATCCCAGCCTTCGATGTTGCCTTGATCTTCGGTGTCGAAGAAGACCAGCCAAACAGGGACTGTATCTTTTGGCAGAGAGCGCGCCATCTCAAGCAAGATAGCCACACCAGATGCTCCGTCATTTGCTCCGGGGACTGGTTCGCTGCGTTTTGCCATATCGGGATCATTGTCTGCAAAAAAACGGGTGTCGTAGTGTGCGCCCAGGATGATCTGTGGGTTTTCGTCATTTCGCTTTGCGATGATGTTGAAAATGGGATGTCCCAACCGTTCTGATTCGTGGACTTCAACGATCCAGTTTGCAGATTCCAATTCAGCGCGCAGCCATTCGCGGAATTTTACATGCCCATCAGACTCAGGTGTGCGCGGACCGAAGGCGACTTGTGTTTGAACGTCTCTATAAGCGCGAGAACTGTCGAAGGGAATAGGATCAGCCTTACGATTTAGAAAAGATTCGACATACCATCCGATGGTGAAAGCCAGCAAAAGGCCGATCACGGTCAAATAGATTGAAACAGCTCGTTTGGTCATGTTTTTCCTTGGCAAGGTGAATATTACTCAATCACCAGAAATTCATTTAACACTTTTCCTGCGCGCTCCGCGTATAGTTTAGAACGTTCGCGTTTGCCGACTCTTTTTTCAAGCGCGAGCGCAGGCAGAATTCCAAAGTTGGCTTTCATAGGTTGAAAATCTTTGAGGCTGGCATTGGTGATGTAATGACATAACGCGCCAAGCATGGTTTCGTGCGGAAGTGTGATGGGCTGTTTGTAGCCGAGCAGGCGCGCGGCGTTAATGCCCGCCAGTAATCCCGTGGCGATGTTGCCCATGTAACCTTCGACGCCCGTGATCTGACCTGCGAAGAAAAGATCGTCACGTGTGATGTGCTGCAGGGTGGGGCGCAAAAGTTTTGGAGATGCGATAAATGTGTTGCGATGCATTTGACCCAAGCGCTCGAACTCGGCATTCTCCAGCCCGGGGATCATGCGCAGGATGCGTTTTTGTTCGGGGAATTTTAAATTGGTTTGAAAGCCGACGAGATTATATAGACTGCCCGCGAGATTATCCTGCCTAAGCTGGACAACTGCAAATGAACCTCTGCCGGTTCGCGGGTCGCGCAAGCCGACAGGGCGCATGGGGCCGAAGGCAAGTGAATCTATCCCACGTTCAGCGATGACCTCAATGGGCAGACAGCCTTCAAAGAATTGGCCTGCCTTCACACCCGTGCGAATCGCTTCTTCAAACGAACGAAGTTCGATGCGCTCAGCGCTTTGCAGTTCGTGTACGAATGAATAATATTCATCCTTCGAAAATGGGCAGTTGATGTAATCGCCTGCATCTGAATCTCCTTTGCCATAACGGGAGGCGCGGAAGGCGATATTCATGTTGATCGATTCTGCATGGATGATGGGCGCAATCGCGTCAAAGAAAAATAAATGCTCCTCGCCGCTCAGTTTTGCTATGGACTGCGAAAGGCTTTCCGAGGTGAGCGGTCCGCTGGCGATGATGACGGGCGTTTGCGGAATTTCCTTCAGCTCCTCGCGCACGACTTTAATGTGTGGATGGTTTTCAATTTTTTGCGTGACCATGCGCGCAAAGGCTTCACGGTCTACCGCCAGCGCGGCACCTCCGGGCAGGGCGCTGGCTTCGGCACATTCAAGCAGCATTGATTTCAATTGCCTGAGTTCGTTCTTTAGCACGCCAGAGGCACGATCAGGCAGATTTGAGCCGAGTGAGTTCGAGCAGACCAGTTCCGCCAGGTCACCGCTGAGATGCGCACCTGTCAGAGTTGACGGCCTCATTTCATAGAGCAGTACTTTGAATCCACTTTGAGCAACTTGCCAGGCGGCTTCACTGCCAGCCAACCCGCCGCCAATGATGGTGATCGCGGCTGAAGTATTCGAGACAGATGTTTCAGTCATTTTAGTATTTTACCATTTGAAGTTTTTGCCCTTGTAGATTTGATCGGCAAATTTCGTAAAGATAAACCGCCATGATTACTTTAGTAATATCACTTGTTCAATAAAGGATTTGGCTTTATGCTTGGATTGGTATTAATAATCTGCGTGAATTAGCGAAATCTACAGCAAATGGTTTGTAAATTCTAAACTCAAACTTGTTGAATCTGGAATGTAATAAGGAGAATAAAAATGTCTGAAATCAAATACGATATCATCAAAAAGATCGGTGTGCTATCAAAATCTGCGTCAGGGTGGACGATGGAAATCAACCTGATCAGTTGGAACGACAGGGATGCAAAATACGACATCCGAGAATGGTCTCCAGACCGCGAGCGGAGAGGCAAGGGCGTAACCTTATCAACGGAAGAGTTGTCTGCGCTGAAAAAATTGCTGAATGTTGTGGAGCAGTAAATTCAATTTAAAAAAACAGGAGCATGCAAATGAGCGAACAAGACCCCAACAACTACAATATCAATTTACCCGCGAGCAGCATGGCCACCATCAGCCTGATCGCAGGAATATTAGGATTCACGATATTTCCGGTTATCGCCAGCATCGTTGCCATTGTGACGGGTTACGCAGCGCGTAAGGAAACTCGCGCGATCCCTCCACGGGCCTCTGGTGACGGTCTCGCCACTGCGGGTATTGTGATGGGCTGGATACAGATCGGGTTGGCGGTGGTGGGTATTTGTTGTTTGCTTGTATATTTTATTTTTGTTGTTGGCATCGTGGGGTTGTCTATCAATCAATAAAACTAAAGGCCTGGCAGGTTTCTTTGAGAAAACCTGTCAGGCCTGATAAATGAAAGGGGAGTGACGTTCTATACAACTAATATTAATACCGTCCATGCGCTTGAGATTAACAAAATCACCATACCGAAAATTGCGAAAACCAGACGCATCCTGCCTGTCAGAGCCTGAGCGAGACCGAACAGGAAGAACGCCACCGCCATCACGGTCAATACACCCACATAGGAATCAGCTTTACTGCTCCATTTGTGATAATCATCCGCGGCAGTGTTTTGCTTTTCCACAATCTCGTTTGCCAATTTGCTTGAGTCTCTTAAGTAGGCCTCACCGTCCGGAGTCCCGTCAGTGGTTTTTGACGCATAACGAGGATCTGTATAAAAAACGGAAAAACTTGTCAGCTTATCAGCTCGCGCCTTAGCAGCCAGCGCGCTGATTTTACTGAGCGCATTCCCGAATTTGTCGCCAGATTGGTCCATCTCCAGCGCCGTGAATTGCATCATCAACTCAGTCTGTCTCTCGAGTAAAACTTTTGCAAAGGTATTCAAGTCGTAACTACTCTGCAAACCCGAGCGATGTAGTTCGGCCGATGCCAGTATTGCGAAATATTGCGAGTCGCGGTTGGCTGAGTTTGCGCGAATGTTCGCGTCTGCCTGCAGGGTAGCGAGAACTGCCGTGATGATGGTTGTGATCAATGTTAATACCACGATCAATGTTTTGTAGCGTTCTGATGATTCTTCAGTCACAGGATTTGGAGTTTCGTTCATAGGGCACCTCCTCGCAAAGAGAAAAATATGAGCTCTACCAGCCCGAACCAGATCAAACCAAAAAAGTAGATGCCTATGCCGATCGCCAATGAGACCAGACGGGAACGTTTCATGCTTAACTGGGAGAGGGCCAACCAGAACAAGCTGATCGCCAGCAGGATGACTCCCACTGTCAACCAGCGCTGCTCCGATGAATATTGATCCGACAGTTTGAATGATGCTGTTGGATCGAGGGCCGTCAGATCAGGCGTGGCCGCTTCAAGATCTGCAAAGCGGAGCTCGAGATCATAAGTGCCATCTTCCTTGAGATATTTATCATCGGTGGTAAGTTCAGTGACCAGTTGTAAACTTGGCAAAAGGTATTGACGCATATTACGGCCCTGCGCCTGCGCTGATTTGTCGCTGCTTTTTTCAAAGGCTTCCACCTGTGCCAAAGCAACTGCATATGTTTGTGCGTGACCCGCTTCCTCGTAGGTTCTACGCCAGTCTTCGCTTGAACCGGCTTGTTTCTTAACCGCATCGATCAACCCCTGACGGATGGCATCGCCCGCCGCCGAACTAACCATGCTGGCGCGCCATGCCGCAAATGCGGTGGTGGCAGATACGACTGCGATAATGATCGCAATAAAAACATCAAGCCGTGGTGATTCATTAAAACGTTTTAGCATGTTGTCTCCATTTATTAATATCCTGTATTATTGTCGCGAGGCGATCTCATTATTAAGTACCTACTCAACCGTATATTCAATTGCATAGGCTGGGATGGTGATGCCTGAGATGGAAATATTCATCTCGCGGAGTTTGAATTCCATTTCAGCATTGACTGTTTTCATGGCGTCCTGTGTGACCAATATCTCACCCGCGTTGGCTACATCTTCTCCCAATTTGCAGGCTCGGTTAACTGCGTCACCGAAACAATCTTCATTGCCAATGATCAATATTTTCCCATAATCAATTCCACATGAGATGCGAATATCGAAATCTTCTGTCGTGAGGAGGTTGGTTGACTTGAATGCAAGTTGTAAGGCAATTGCGGCGTGAATGGCTGAAAGTGTGTCAGGAAAGACCGCGAAGCAATTGTCGGCTTCAAACTTGATGAGACTGCCGCCGTAGGTTTTGACGATGGGTTCTGCGATCAACTGCATCCGCCGAATCATTGAAAGATAGTGGATGATGCCATACTTGCGTGTCAGCAATGAAAAGCCAGACATATCCAGAATGAATACTACGCGTTCAGTTCCGTATTCTTCCCATAACCTTGCCTCGATCTTATGACGGCCGCTGTCAGTCGCTTCTTTCGAGAACTCTAATAACAGATACTGGAATTTTTTTGAATCTTGTTTATCCATTAAATTATTCCTCATTATTTAAATTAAAATGTGTCTGGATGTACTGGTTTATCCCTATCCGTCAAATTCACGACGATCGCATGACTTGCCTTGATTAAATTCTCTGGTGTGATCATGATCTCTTCTCCCCATTGACCTCCACCCGTACCCAGGATGGATTCATTAAGCAGACTCGCCTCCAGGAAGGATCTGAAATTTGATGGCTGCCAGCTAAAGGCGGGGATCGACCCGATGATATATCCGGTTATTTCCTTCACCACTTCAGGCGCGGCCATTTGAATATTTCGTGATCCGATGGCTTTCTTCAAATTTCCAGAGACCGCGTTTTGATCCCCGCCCAGCATGATAAGCACCCGCTCACCGGTATCCACTTGAAAGATGAGCGTCTTCACCGCTTGTCGTTCAGAAAAGCCCAACACATGTGCCACATTCGCCGCGCCTTTTTCTGTTTCAGGTGAAAAAATGCGAGCTTCGTATGAAATATTTAATTGATCGAGATATAGATGGGCTTGAAGTTTCATATGGATGATAATCCTCTCGTATCTAAAAAGTGAAATGCTTGTTTTTTGCGGAGGGGCAAAAAATTTTGAGCCGCTGTTAACTGGGAAATAATGCGCTGTGCTCGCGGAGAAACCTTTTTTTCGGTATGTTCGAGTTAGGTTACTTCCTTGCGAATGGACGTCAAATTCCCGTCCTCCATGATTTCAATTTGATCTCCAGTTCTTAATAAACCAAAATCCAAATCCGAGAGGGCGATCAGCGGAAAGGATTTTTCGTAAAGTTCGCCGGCTACAACGGATGCCAACGCAAAGAAAAAATCAGCCGCAGTTGTTATGATCGCGACCGGTGCCGTTCCTGCGCGAATCGCTTCAAGCAGAACTGCTGTCGTTGTGGATGATCCGCGTGTGAACGGTACAACCAATATTTTACCCTTCGCATTCATGCCCGAAAGCGGATGCCTGCGGTCTGTGATCTCTCCGCTTTTCCAATCGTAGCCGCCCCAAAATGAAAGCGGCTGATCACTGACCAGCGCAATGCCGCTTGCCCGACCTGCTATGACAGGTCTACCGGTTAATACTAAGATTCCCATAAGGTTTCATCCCGAACAATATCGCCTGCGATGGCTGAGTTTACGCAATCAACCAGACTGCCGAAGGTAATTTTTTTGTCTAATAGACCGGGCGCGTAATAAGCAAATTTTGCAGAGTTCGTCATTAGGAATTCGATCTCTTTGGGTAACATCGGAGTCGTTAGAATACATGTATCGACAGTAAGTTGCGCCCCAAATTCTTGAAGAGATTCAAGAAAGCCTGCCTGTTGTGCGAGCTGCGCCATCGCTCTGCTGGATGTAACTAAAAACTTTACCCGCGCGCTTTTTTTCTTCCCAGCCACAAGCGGAGCGAGCTTCTTAAATTCTGCCTGTGAAAAATGTGGACTGCCCAATACGACCATATCCAATCTGGCGTTATCTGTATGCGTTAATTCACGGCGCGCCTGACGCAGCATGTCCATTGTGATGTTGGATGTTTCTTGCGGCTTGTTCCCTTGAAATGCCGCTTCAATGGTGGGCGCTTCCGGTGTTATGCCAACCATGTGGAAAAGCGCCACCGCGCCGGATGAAGCGGCTGCCGCTCCCAGCGCTTTAAGTTGATCTTCATTCGGGATGATCTTCATGCCTGCGATGACAGGGATCACATCATGCGCGGCCTTTCCTAGAAAGTGACCCAGAACGGGATAAAAATCATCACTGACTTGCAGAGCTTCTGGAATTTCTTTAAGATTCAATAATAATTTTCCCGCACGATTTTCTGTCAGATGCAGGCCGATTGCGGGAGCGCGGCCTGTGATGGCGCAACACACATCGAAAAGATCGGGATATCTTTCGGTACGCGCGCCGATCACAGAGTTCGCAAAGACGATCGCATTCGATTCGCCCCATGCGATTTGCTGGCCAAAGACCGGCCGCATTTCAGTTTGATACGGAGCGCAGGTCCAGGTGGGAATTGTTCCCATGCTTTGATAGGCGGTCATTTGTCGTTGCGCCTGCCTCGCCCAGTCAGAAGGAACCGCCCATTCTTTCCAATGATGTTCATCGAGGCCGCTCACATTCAGCGTGGTTGGTACGGAAACTTTTGCGCCCAAACTTGCGAGCCGTTCGGCAAACTCAAGGCCGGCATCTCCGATGTAAACTGTGCTGTCAATGTGCGCACCGCTGATATCGAGCAGTTCTTTCGCGCCGGATATTTCCGCCATACGCACCAGGATCGACATTGCCATTTTCGCAGCAGGACCATGCGCGCCCGCCTGCATTTCGTGGTCTCTGTCCGATAGTATAAGTGTCATGTTGTCTCCGAGGTTGAATTGTTTTTCTGTGTGGACGCAAAATAAATACCGATCAAGATCAAGCCGCCACCGCTCAAGACTGACGGCGTTGGTGTTTCGCGCAGAAAGAAATACGCCAGAATTGCGGAGCCGATGGGTTCAGCCAGAGTCATCACAGCTACCAGTGCGGCTGATAAATATTTAAGCGCCCAATTATAAGTTGAGTGTCCGATCAATTGAGGCAGTGCCGCCAATAAAAAAATCCAGCCGTAAGTTTTTGGCGCGTAGCCCAAAGGTGTATTGCCCGATGCGAACATGGTCACGATCAACGTGATGGCTGCCATTCCGTAAACCATAAAAATATATGGGATAAGCGACATGCGCGAGCGTAATTTTCTACCAATGATCAGATACCCTGTGACAGTCAGTGCTCCGATCAAAGCCAGGAGGTTGCCCCACATGGCGCGGCCTTGCATGACACCTGTCAGCGCGGAGCAGGATAAGCCGTGATTCCAAATGCACGCATCTGACAACCCGATAACTGCTCCGCCTGCGAGAGCCAATCCCAATCCGAAAATAGCTGTCTGAGCGAGATGTTCCTTCAACAAAAACGGAGAGAGTATTGCCACCCATAACGGTCCAGTGCTGACGAATACGACCGAGCTCGCCACACTGGTATATTCAAGCGACGATATCCATGTGGCGAAATGCACAGCCAGAAAAATGCCCGAGAAAATACCAAGCAGGATCTCATTACGTGTGAAGTTTTTGATTTCCTCAAGGTGCTTTGTCAACGCGATCGGCGCGAGCATTAGTGTTGCGAAAGTCAACCTCAAGGCGGCGATGACCAGCGAAGGCGCGCCGTCGCTTTGGGCGAATCGAATAAAAATGCTCGAAGTGGAAACTGCGAGTATGGCGATCAGTACAGCTAGGGGAAGTTTGAGTCGCGCGCGGAATTCAAGCATTTGAGGTACACATTGATTTATATGATATTTGTATAAAAATTGTCTAATTTCTTGCGAGTATTACTGCTTCAAGGTAAAATCGAATTATACATTCAAATAAATTAAGATTCATCAATTCAAGGAGAAAAAAAATGGCTTTCGAACTTCCCAAACTTGCTTACGCGTACGACGCTCTCGAGCCGCACATTGATGCGCGCACCATGGAGATCCATCACAGCAAACATCACAACACCTATATCACCAACTTGAACGGCGCGGTCGATAAAACCCCCGAACTCGCCGGCAAATCACTTTATTCCTTGCTCGGCGATCTGAATGCAGTACCGGAAGGTATCCGCGCGGTGATACGCAATCACGGCGGCGGAACGTACAATCACAACCTTTTTTGGGAAGTGATGGGACCCAAAGCTGGCGGCGCACCCAAGGCTGCATTGGCTAAAGCAATTGATTCTTCCTTCACTTCATTCGATGCCTTCAAAGTAGAATTTGAAAAAGCAGCCACAACACGCTTCGGTTCTGGTTGGGCCTGGCTCGTCAGGAAGGATAAAGGCCTCGGCGGTCTTGCCGTGGTTTCCACTGCGAATCAAGACACACCTCTCTCAGACGGCCTTGTTCCGGTGCTCGGGATCGATGTTTGGGAACATGCCTATTATCTTAATTATCAGAACCGCCGCGCCGACTACATCACCGCTTTTTGGAATGTGATCAATTGGGATGCGGTTGATGAGAAATACAATTATGCGTTTATGGCGATCGAAGGCATCCATCAAAAATAAGCTTTCACAAAGAGTCCCCGCAAATATTTGCGGGGACTCTTTTTATTTAATTCAGATGCGTTGGAATTTATTTCCCCGACCCAGAAAGGACGCGGGTCTGATCACAGAGCACGGAACCCAAGATCGCCTGCGTATCCCAGTACCATTGCCAGATCACACTGATTCTTTTGATCAAATATTTATGTGTTTTTTATCTATTCATTATTGTCAAACGCGGGGAGCGATGGGATAATTTAATGTTTCGTATTTTATTTGAAGAGTAATATTTATTTTAAGTTGTGGATGGTTTTACCAATTGCCTGTTAATGCAGTGGTTGTTATTTGAGAAAATAATATGATGATATTGAATTCCGAAGATGTACATGATCGCGACCACGGTCGTGCAAGAGAATCAAAGATTAATCGAATGATCAATTAAAGAGGCGCACGATGAAAAGCATGGATAATCCACTCGCACAAGCCGTCACCTCAACAAAAAAGTCCCAGGGGCTGGGATTTCGCGTTGCGGCGCTTGCGGTAGCAGCCGCTCTGATTCTCATTATGGCGTATGTGGTGGCTAACACGATGGCCGACAGCCTTTTCAAAGCGGCCGTAAATGAGGCGATTCTCGGTGCCGAGGTAATCGTCCATTCCGATGTTGATGATATTCTCTCTGGAAGCGCCATCAAAGATCCGACGAGCGCATCTTCTGCTGAGATCAATTTTATATTGGATCAAATCGTCAGTTCACATAAGATCCTGCGCATTAAGGTTTGGGCACCCGATGGCACAGTCATCTATTCGGATCTGCCGATAGTGCTCGGCCAGCGCTTCCCGATCGAAAAAGAACTTAGACAGGCATTGAATGGCGTGGCTGTGGGTAGGTTAGCGACAACCAGCGATGAGGAAAATCTCTTCGAAGGTGGACTTGGTCAAGAGTTTCTGGAGCTTTACCTGCCTATCACAACCCCTGGAACGCAAACGCCGGTAGGAGCCTACGAAATCTATGAAGACGCCGCATCAATCCGGGCGGATATTGCTGCCGCCCGCCGAAGGATCACGATCATCGTTGGTGTATTCGGTGCTGGCTTTTTGCTGATTGTGTACACCGCTTTCGCCAGCGCGACTACGCTGCTTGCGCGCCAGAACCAGCTTCTGCAAGAGCGGGCGGCGACCGATGATGTCCTGGAAGAATTGAGCCTCAATAAAGAGGAATTGCTTGAAAGTGAAGGACGTCTTCGGGAAGTGCTGGAAAATTCGCAGGATGGGTTCTATAAACGCAATTTGCAAACCGATACTTATGAGTATTTGAGCCCCGCTTTCGCCCGCTTCTTTGGCTATATTCCGCATGAGATGACGACAGTGCCTGTTGAAACTATATTGAATTTGATTCATCCCGATGATCAGGCTGAAGTCAATCGAGTGAAGGCCGAGGCTATGAGCGGTGCTGCCGGCATTGAATATCAAATAGAGTATCGTTCCAGAAACAATACTGGTCAGTATCATTGGTATCACGAAAAATTCTCCGTTCTGCGAGATGCGGATGGACAACCTTTAGCACGTATTGGGAGCGTAAGTGATATCACCGCGCGCAAGCAGGCGGAAGCAGCGCTTGCGCAACTTGGCCGCAAAAACGAATTGATATTGAATTCGGCAGGCGAGGGAATCCTGGGAGTGAACCTCGAGGGGATACATACTTTTGTCAACCCTGCGGCCGCGGCGATGCTAGGATATAAAGTTGAGGAACTCATCGATCGGCACAGTCATTCCACCTGGCATCATACCAAGCCTGATGGCAGCCCTTATCCGAACGAAGAGTGTCCCATCTACGCGGCGCTCAAGGACGGAGTTGTGCATCACAAGAAAGACGAGGTATTCTGGCGAAAAGACGGCGTGAGTTTTCCCGTCGAGTTCGCCAGCACACCCATTTTAGAACAAGGAGAGGTAATTGGGGCTGTCGTGACATTCGAGGACATCACCGAGCGCAGGCAGGCGGAGGAGATGATGATCGAGAGTGAAAAGCGCTTCCACGGCTTGTTTGATGATTCACCCATCTCTCAGTGGGAGGAAGATTTTTCAGCGGTCAAGAAGCTCTTGGATGCTTTGCGCGCTGGCGGAGTGAGCGATTTCGCTTCTTATCTTAGTCAGCATCCCGAAGTAGTGCTGGAGTGTACTGGATTGATAAAAGTGTTGGATGTCAATAAAGCCACCCTCCGCTTATTTGGAGCCGTCAGTAAGGAGGATATTTATCAAAATCTGACATCCATTTTCTCCGAAGAGGTTATAAATTATTTCCGTGATGAACTTGTTCTGATCGCTTCGAATGTGCCTCAATTTGAAATGGAAACAGTTAACCGCACCCTGGATGGAAAGCTGATCTCGATCAGTTTGAATTGGGCTATTCTCCCTGGCTACGAGAGTGACTGGTCTAAGGTGATTGTTACTCTGGTGGACATCACCCAGCGCAAGCAGGCTGAAGAAGAGAAGCAGAGAACTCTTGCCAGGCTGCGGACACTTTCATTAGCGATCGAGCAGAGTCCTGTGACGACGGTCATAACTGATTTGAAGGGGAATATTATATTCACGAATCCGAGGTTCACGGAAACCACCGGCTACACCGCTGAAGAGGCGCTCGGTAAAAATCCCAGAATATTAAAAACTGAACATCTGATGAAATCGGATTATAAGGTTTTATGGGATACGATACTTTCCGGTCAGAGCTGGTACGGGGTTTTTCATAATAAAAAGAAAAATGGCCAACTTTATTGGGAGTCTGCAGTGATCTCCCCGGTCACAGATGATGCTGGCAAGATCACCCATTTTTTGGCTGTGAAAGAAGATATCACCGAGCGCATGAAGGTAGAGGAATCTCTGCGCGCGAGCGAAGGGAAAATACAGGCAGTCTTTAATGTTGCAAACATTGGGATTTCCATAACCGATACCAACGGAAAATATGTGATGTTCAATGATTGGTGGAAAAACCAGCTTGGTTATGATGATGAAGAAATGAATAGGCTGACAAATATAGATGTTACATATTTAGATGATAGAGAGCAAAGTAGAACGTTGTTTCATAAACTCATTGATGGGCAAGTGGATAATTATCGGCTTGAAAAACGTTTTGTAAGGAAAGATAAATCAACTTTCTGGGGTGAACTATCCGTATCAGCGCTCAAGAATAAAGATAATCAGGTGTTTCAAGTGATCGGAGTGATCACTGACATTTCCGAACGCAATCAGGCTAAGAAACTTACCGAGACACTCTATGAAATAACCAAAGCTGCTCATTCAACAGCAAACATGAACGAGTTATTTCAGCACATTCATCAGCTTATAGTGGACATACTGCCGGTCAATAACTTTTTTATTGCGCTGCTTAAGAACAACGCACAAACCTTATCCTTTCCGTATTCCGTTGATGAAAAAGATCCAGGCGACTGGCCAGACATAGATGTGGGAGACACACGATCAACAACTCTGGAAGTTATAAAAATGAAGAGATCCCTGTTGATGAATGAAGCGCAATTCAAGGATCGTTTTGGATCCCATTCGGAGGGTTTGGGAACCGACCCAAAGTGTTGGCTGGGCATTCCGCTGATGATAAAAGAGAACGCAATTGGAGCCATGGTGATTCAGGATTATCACAAGGATAACAGCTATGGTCAGAAGGAGCTGGCGTTATTGGAATTGGCTGCCGCCCAGATCGCGGTCGTTATTGAGCGCAAACAGGCGGATGAAGAAGTTGCTGGTTTGGTTAATCGGTTGTCTAGCGTGTATGTCTCCGGTCAAGAGATCAGCGCCAGCCTGGATACAGAGCAGGTTTTCCAGGCACTCTATCGCGCTGTAGGACAAGTGATGCCCTGCGAAGATTTCTGGATCGGATTTTATGACGAAGCTCGCAATGAAATATGGGGAGATTATACTTATGAGAAGAACGAAAGAATTGAGGCAGGATCTTATCTGGCGGATCATGGTCTGGGAGGCCAAGTCATTCATTCCGGTAAGCCTGTTCTCCTGAATAGCCCCGAGCAGATCGAATCGAGCGGAATCAGATTTGAGCCTTATGGCAGTAGGCCGATCACCTCTTCGCTGGTGGCCGTACCCATGAAAATCCAGGAAAAAATAATCGGTGTATTATCAGCTCAGTCATATCAATCAGACGCGTATACGATCGAGGATCAGCAGCTGCTTGAGATGCTGGCCAGCTATGCCGCAGTTGCCATTGACAACGCGAGCTTGTTTGGGAAGGCTCAACAGGAGATCGCTGATCGCAAGAACGCAGAAGCAGAACTCCGCGAGAGCGAATCACTCTATCGGCAGGCGATTGAAGTTGCCGGCGCAGTTCCTTATCGACAAGAATACCTGAACAACGGTGATGTTCAATATTCTTTCATCAGCGACGGGATTCTCTCGATAACAGGTTACTCTGCGAAAGAATTTACTGAGCAAATTTGGGATTCACTTATTCAAGAAACCATACTGCTGGGAGACCTTGCACAGTACAGTTTTGGTGACGCCATTCTAAAAGTGCGCTCCGGCGAAATTCCCATTTGGAAATGCGAACACTGCATCCGTGCGCGTGATGGAAAAATCCATTGGGTATTTGAAGCATCGGTGGAATTGTTTGGGGAAAA
>CAIWRB010000433.1 GCA_903914955.1 uncultured Chloroflexota bacterium
AAAAGCACTTTCGGCATTCGCGGTCATAAGCGGATAAAAATCGGGAAAGGCGATTAAATAATCTGCCCCGCGCTGGTTGAGGTAATTTGATAGTCGCGGCTCATCTCTGATAAATGGGATGACATCCGGTGAGACGAGCCCCGCTAGATCTATCAATTCGTGATAATCAAAGAAGCCTAGGGCGCCAATATCATGAGCAGCGATCAATGCATCTTGCGGAAGGTTTGCGGCCACCCATTTTGCCGTCACCACCATTTCACTTTCTATAACCGCTACATCCTGCGCGTACGACTTTGCGCCGAGAAAAATAAAACCAATTGAAAGCATAACAATACCCGCACGCCAGGATGTTTGCGCGACCCAATGATACCGCGCAAACATTTTCCCTTTATCAAATTCACCAAAAGCCAGCAATCCAAACAGAAATAGAATGGGCATACCGGGCATGAGATAACGTCCATGTTGATAAACGGGCAGGCGTGAAATATAAAGGAAAAAATATCCGGCGCACCATATCAGTGCGGATAGACTTCCCCACATTTTCTCCCTGACCGATTTGACCAGCCAGCCAATGACGGCGGGCAGCAACATGAGGCTTGGTCCCACCAGCAATTGCAAAGCCATTTGACCCAGCCGTGTGATGATCGGAATTGTTTGCCATGAAGCATATTCAGCTTGTTTTGCATAAAACGTGTTCGGCATCGGTGTTCCACCGATGGCAAGATTAAATAATAAATAAGGAACAAAGAGCGAACCAAAACCGATCAGGTACCGCACAATTGCTGTCAAACGCGAGCGCGAATCTTTTTCGATGAGCACGATCGTCATCAAGACGGGGCCGAGCAGAGTCAAACCGTCGGGGCGCACCCAAACCGATAGACCGGTCAGCAGGCCAAGGGGCAGGTAACGGGGCGAGTTCGTCATCAACAATACTAGAACGGTTGTGATGATCAACCCGTGCAGTAAAGTTTCCATTCCAGACATCGCCGCCCAGGCAAAATGCCATTCGAACGCGAAGAAAATTCCAACCCATGGAAAACGCGGTTGATATGATTCCACCAGCGTACGGACTGCCCATTCACATAAAACTGCCAATAAAAAGAGAGTGATCGCGCCGAGGAAAAACGTCCAGATGTAGGGCGAGAGATGAAGTAAAAATCCAATTGCAAGTAACGCAGACCAAAGCGGCGAGGTTGATCCAGCGGATGGGATGTCGGGCCGAAACGCCCACTCTCCTCGTAATGCCAGGTTGCGGGCATAGGTTTGGTGTATCCACGAATCGTCCAGTGGAAAACCGATCGCGTAGCTGATTTGACTCGCAAGCAAATAGATGAACGCGATCAACAACACCCCACCTGCCATGAAAGCAAGATCGCGTTTATTTAGTTTCAAGTTTGAAGATGCGCGCGCCATCGAGTTCACCTAAATAAATAAAATTATTATGACCTTCGGGATTATTTAATAAATCTTGAAGTGGCTTCAACGCGGCTTCAGGCTCAAGGATCAAGTAATCTGCGTTGAATTGCTCTGCAGCTTGAATAATGGTTTGTTCATCGCCATATGGAATCGTGATCGCGGAACGCCCGGTTTGAAGATAATAGCCAGGTGCATTACGGACTACAACAATATCATCTTTCTTGATCCCATTTTCGATCAGGAATTGTTCCACTGCTGGATAATCTGCATCGGTTTCTCCCCAGCCTAAAGTGAAGACTCTAAGATAAACGACATAGAATGTAAGGATCATGGCGACCATGACAAGTGCGATCCTGAACACAACTCGATTCTGGTCATTGCCAATTTGTCGTTTTCTAAGCGACAGCAGAATCGACTCAAGACCCAACGGCGCCAGAGTCCACCACATCGGCTGAAGGGCCGCGCCTGCATGAAAGAATGCTCCGCGCGCGCCTGCAAAAGGGAAGAGAAATGTCATCACAAAGAATAGGATCAGCCATGCAAACCCTGCCAGTTTAACGCGATCATCTTTACGATAATAAAGGATGCCAGCGATTATGAATGGGAATAATATGATAGCGCCATGCGCAGCGAATCCGCTTTGCAGATTCATATTCAATGCCCAGAACCTATCTGCAAATATCTTATCCCAGCCATAGGCGAGGAAGGATTCTTTTGTAAGCAGAGTGGCTGGATAGATGAATGTCTGGTCATAATTTTCTAGCCAGAGTGCACGGCTTCCGCCAGGCGCCATGGGGGAGCCGTAAACATTCAGATTGCGCGTGTACCACGGAGCCATGATCAGAAGGAAGCCGACCACAGCGAGAAATACGTTCCGAGTTATGAGCTTAAAGTTGAAGGTCGAGGGTCGAAGGTTGCGGATCGCGAAAAGGAATGTAAGCGCGAGCCAGAGCAGACCATCACTTCGCGAGAAAGTCATCAAGCCTGATGTAATACCCAGGAATAACCAATTGCGGGTACGGGTTGGATCATTAATAAGTTGAGTAGCGAGAAGAAAATACAATCCACCAAATACCATGAAGAGGCCGAAGTTATCTGTGACCCCAACGAAAGGCGCGCTGTACACAGAAAAAACTGCGAGAATTCCTGATGTGATGGCGAGGTCGCGTCTTTGTGAAAATGTATATGCCAGCGCGGCGGTGATTGGCGGGGCAAGTGCAGCGATCAGAAAGAAGAAGAGTCTTGCCGAAGCGTAGGTGGATTGACCCGTGAGCCACATCCCCAATGCTGCGACCATGGAAGCGAGAGGCATCCAATAGCTATGGGATGGGTGCGGGAGCGAGGAGGTTCCATCCAGATAATTCCATAAGTATGGTTCGCTGAATCCTTTGCCAGTGGCAAGTTGAATCCCACCCGCAAAATAATAATCGGAATCAAGGTAACCTGGCATCGGCTGAAATTGCGCGACAATAAGGGGAGCGGCGAAGCCGAGCAGGAAGAGGATGATGTAGGCGCGAAAGGACATGCAGATTAGGAATTCGGGCGAGGGATAAGGTCTGTCCAGATACGGGGAGGGCGGATCGCCCACCAGCGAATCCAGTATAAGCCAATGATAGTGAAAAGAGGAAGGAACAGGAAAATGATCTCTTGTATGATGGTGCTAAAATGATCGAACGCGAAACCGGAGAGGGCCCATGGAATTAAAAGTACAACCAGTAAAAGCAAATAAGCAAGGCCACTACCGAATTTTCGCCAGCGCTCGTGAGTGATCGCAAAGACCAAAGCGAGGGGAATGATGAGCACGGAGAGATGCGCCATTTCTGTGCGAAAACCCAGCAATGGAGCAACTGCAAGCGACAGACAGGCTGCCCAATAGAAACGCCGTGATTCCCCGATGCGCGCCATCGTCCACTCGTAGCCGAGAGCAACCACAAGTACGGCAATAAATATCCATGCGATGATTCCACCGTAGGCAGGCCATAGGTTCGTGAAAATAGTATGAATATTGAATCCGAAGTCTGCGCGCAGATTGTTGGCGTTGGCGCGCAGAAAAGGGATGATCCAATTTGGATATCCAATGAAGGATATAAATAATAGAATAAGGCTCAACATAAAGAAACCTGAAAATACGCGGCTGCGTTTTTCATAAACCATACGCAGTAAGAGAAGGACAAGAAATGGCGCGCCAACTTCCCAATAGTAAAGTGAAGTCGCCAACAATACGCCTGCGAGTTCATCCATCTCACTTCGAAGCAGGAACAATATTTCTGCATAAAGAAATCCAAGCAACAAAACGGGACTGGCTTCTTGGAGTGCCTGATAGGAATAAAAATTAAAGGCCATGAAGACAACAAATATAACAACAAAAATGGGCGGGGTTTCCCAATCGGTGAGGCGCAGGCTTAGAATGACAAGCCCGAGCCATGCCAACTCGAGGATTAATGTAAATAGTGCCCGAGCCAGATGCGGGTCGGAGAGAAGCGAAAAAGGAAAATAGAGTAGAAGAAGCTGGAAGGGCGTATCCAGAATATAGGGCTTATCGCCTGCCTGTACTGAGTCAGCGTAAACAATTTTTTGAACACGCGCGGGAACTTCAGCGCTATACGGATCGATCTTGTCCAAAAGAAATCCGCGGCTGGCAATCCAGTGAACGTAGAAATCGCCGCCGCCTTTGAGTTTGAGGTTTACAAACATAAGCCCAGTGGAAAATGCGAGAATCAAAACGACAACCAGCGTGATAAATAAATAATCACGAGTCGTTAATGATCTTGAAGGGGGTTGAAAGGTTGTGCTCAATTATTAAATCGAATACCGAAAAATAGGACGCGTGGCTGAATTACGAGCCACTTCCTGAAAGCCTGCCTGCCTGAACGCGGAGGCTGTGCCAGTAAAAATGAACGGAGCAGGCTGATCTGGTCTTGCATCAACGGGATAGCCTTCGACGATCTCGCCGCCATTTTTTTCCACATGTTCAATCGCAGCTTTGAGCAATTCAACTGTTATATTTTTATGACGATGATTTTTCTCGACAAAGAAACAAGTGATCGACCAAACTTCCTGATCGTCCACTGGCTTGAGTATGCGCGAATGTGCCAGTTTTGGATATTGACTACGCGGCTCAACGGCGATCCACCCGACGGGATAGCCTTCGGAATACGCGAGCAAGCCGGGAATAATTTTTACATCCACAATAGACTTTTGCATCTGCCTCGCAGAATCGCCGACATTCTCGCTGAAATCTTTTCCACGCAATTTCCAATACATACACCAACAGCCACCGCACGCGCCGCGTTTACCAATAAGCATTTCAAAATCACGCCACAATTTTTGCGTGAGTGGATGAAACGACAGGTCCAATTCTTCGATTAAGTTTCTTTCTTCAGGCATAAAGTTTATCTTCCCTCAATAAGATGGTCATGATCGATTGTACCTGAATTCCATTCCTTGAATTGCGAAAGGACAACCGCAACAAAAATTAACGAACACCCAATGATCTGGTTCGAGACGAGCTTCTCGTTCAAGATCAACCAGCCTGATATCACAGCAAAAACTGATTCAAGACTCAGGATCAACGCTGCATCCGCAGGAGGTGTATGGCTCTGTGCCCAAACTTGAAGCGTGTAACATAATCCAAGCGAGAAGAAGGCAGTATATGCGATCGCAAACATAAGCGGCCAATTGAAAGTCATCATCGGTTCGGCAAAAAATCCAACTCCTAAATTAAGGATCGCGCATACAAAAAGTTGCCCCACTGAAAATGTCAGCGCTTCAAATCTGGATGCAAACTTACCCAGGATAATAACGTGAAATGTCCAAAACAACGCACCTGTCAATTCAAGCACGTCCCCAGCCCTGACCTCGAACTTGCCGCCCGTTGACAGCAGGAATGCTCCCAGCCCAGCCAATGCTACCGCGGCAATCGACATCCAATGCATTTTTTCACGCCAAATAATAAACAATGCTACCGGAACAAGCACCACATATAAACTGGTAATGAAGCCGGCATTGCCCGCAGTTGTGTAAAGCATACCCGCCTGTTGAAATGCGCTTCCAACGAAAAGCAGAAAGCCTGCAATGAACATCCATTTATATTGGTCTCGTGAAATTTTTGAATGCGGATTTTCAATACGCTTCACATGCAACGCAAGCGGCAACACAACCAAAACCGCTAACAAATATCGTGCGCCATTGAACAAATACACACTCCCCATTTGACCGGCGACACGTTGAGCTACAAAGGCCGAACCCCAGATAACAGAAACTACCAAGAGAGTCAAATCTGCTTTAAGACGCATTAACGACCTTCCACCAAATGATTGTGTTCGATTTTCCCTGAATTCCATTCTTTTAATTGGGAAATCAAAACACCCACAAAAATAATCACACAGCCAATGACTTGAATTAATAAAAGAGACTGTCCCAGCAATACCCAGGCGGCGACAACTGCAAAGACAGCCTCAAGCCCAAGGATAAGCGCCGCATCTGTCGGAGGTGTGTGCTTTTGTCCCCAGACTTGCAAAGTATAGCCAATTCCAATGGACAGAGTCGCACGATATAGAATTGCCCCGAGCAAGGGCAAAGCCACCAAAATGGAAATATCTTCAACGAACAAGCCAATTATAAAATTGATCAATCCACTGATGAAGAAATGTCCCGCCGCGAAAGAAACAGAATCAAATTTTATGGCGAATTTTCCAATCACCACAAAATGCAATCCCCAAAATAGGGACCCGATCAATTCAATCGAATCACCGGGTTGAGCGGCAAACCTGCCCGAAGTAGAGAGCAAAAATGCGCCAATGCCCGCCAAGGTAACTGCGATCAAATCCAGCGAGTGTGGTTTTTCGCGGAAACCGATCCACAATAAAAATGGAGTGAAGACCGCATATAAGCTGGTGAGGAAACTGGCATTGGCGACCTTGGTGAATAACAACCCAACTTGCTGCATTGCTGTGGCAATAAATAAAACAACGCCAGCAACAAACATCCATTTCCACTGATCTTTGGAAATCTTCGTGCCGCTTGCCCCTTTCGGGATAAATGGAACCAAGATAAATGCCGCGAGCATAAAACTCACGCCATTAAATAGATAGGCAACTTTATATTGTCCAGCAATGCCTTGCGCGACAAAAGCTGTTCCCCAAATGACGGCAACCATGAATAAAAGTAAATCTGCTTTGAGGCGCATAATGCGATACAATTTGTCCCATTCTGTAAAGTTTATCCTATCATAACAGGGTTTAAAAATATAACTTTAAGTAAACCAAAATCTGATTTAAATAAGGTAAAAAATGACAACTATATTTGATTCAACAACAACTGTAAAATCAGAATTATCAAAGCAGAAATATATTGCTTCCGATGAAATTTCAACGATCGTGTATCTCGCGCAAAAATTGGGAAAACCGCTTCTAGCAGAAGGCCCCGCGGGCGTGGGAAAAACCGAACTCGCAAAAGCAATCTCGAGTGCGACAGGGCGTGAGTTGATCCGTTTACAATGTTATGAGGGATTGGATGAATCCAAGGCCTTGTATGAATGGGAATATTCGAAGCAGTTGTTGTACACACAGTTATTACGCGATAAGTTGAATGACACACTCGGCAAAGCGGAGTCACTCGCAGAGGCGGCGGACAAACTGGCAAAAGAGGAAGATGTATTTTTCTCGAACCGCTTTTTATTGCAACGTCCGCTGTTGAAAGCGATACTGAGCGAAAAGCCAACGGTTTTATTGATCGATGAAATTGACCGCGCAGACGCGGAGTTCGAAGCCTTCTTACTGGAAATTTTGAGCGACTTTCAAGTGAGTGTCCCTGAATTGGGGACACTATCCGCGAAGCACAAGCCGTTCGTGGTGCTAACCTCCAACAACACGCGCGAATTATCCGAGGCATTAAAGCGACGCTGTCTGTATCTATTTATTGATTATCCAAACCTGCAGGAAGAACTTGCGGTAGTGAGATTGAAAGTCCCAGACTTGAATCCCAAACTGGCGCAACAAGTTGTGGAATATGTACAGAATTTACGCAAAGCCGACATGAGAAAATCGCCATCGATCAGCGAAACATTGGATTGGGCGAATGCGCTGGTGGCGTTGAACGCATCCAATTTGGACAAGGAAACATTGAAGGATACACTCTCTGTATTACTTAAGCATGAAGCTGATTTGCAAAAAGCAAAGCGCCAGTTGAATACTCCCCCTCCGCAACAGCCGAGGCCAAGAAGTAATAACGATGATTTTGGAAAATTTTCTGGAAATTAATTATTCGGTGGGGCATGACGAGTCGATTTACCATCATGCCGTAAGAAAATTCCGCCGCGTCTCAACAGGATGAATAAATTATGGAATCCCGAATCTTACAATTAATTGCAGCGTTACGCGCCAGCGGGGTGCGTGTGTCTCTGGCGGAATCTGCAGAGGCGTTTTCGGCAGTTGACATCATGGGGATTCAAAACCGCGAAGAATTCCGTTTGTCTTTGCGCGCCACGTTGATCAAAGACTTGAAGGATATTCCTAAATTCGATAAATTATTCCCGCTATTCTTCGGGACGGGGCATCCGCCAGAAATGGGAGGGAATCCCTCAGATGAGATGACGCCTGAAGAAGCGCAGATGTGGGCTGAGGCGATGAGACAGTTTGCGGAGCAACTCCGTCAGCGGATGGAAAGGCTGATGAATGGCGAGCCGCTTACCAAGTCAGAGTTGGAGGCTCTGGGTCAATTAGTCGGATTGAATCAGGCGGATAATCTTAATGCTCAAAACTGGATGACTGAGCGAATGAAACGCGCGCTGGCCTTTCCCGAAGTCCAAAAGGCAATGAAGGAATTGATGCAGCAACTCGCGCAGATGGGCATGAGCCGCGAACGCATCGAACAGGTGCGGGGAATGATCCAACAAAATCTGAAAGCAATGCAGCAGCAGATCGATCAATTTGCGGGCGAACGCATTGCCGAAAATTTAAGCGAGAAGCCGCGCTCAGACAATATTGATAATTTGATGAACCGTCCATTCGAGGCATTGTCTGATACGGACAAACAACTTTTGCAGCGTGAAGTACAGAAACTTGCCGCCGCACTGCGCACGCGCATTGCTCTGCGGCAGAAGCGCGCCAAAAACGGAAAGATGGACGCGAAGGCAACCATCCGCGCAAGTTTGAAATACAACGGTCTGCCGATGGAAATAAAATTTCACAATCGTATTCACAAACCGAAGATCGTAGTGATCTGTGATGTGAGCACGTCGATGCGTTTTTGTTCGGAGTTGATGCTGAGTTTTCTTTTTGCGCTGCAGGGACAAGTCCGCAAGACGCATGCCTTTGCGTTCATTGATCATCTTGAATCCATCTCGGAAGAATTCAGCGGTACGAATGCGGATGAGGCGATCCAATCTGTTTTGTGGCGCATGCCCAGCGGACATTACAACACAGACCTCGGTTATTCATTGAATAATTTCAACGATGATTATATGGATACGCTCAACAGCGGGACGACGCTCATCGTCGTCGGGGATGGACGTAATAACTACAACGATCCACGGCTCGATATTTTCTCGCGCATGTCCCGCCGATCCACGCGCACCATTTGGCTGAATCCCGAACCCGAACATTTGTGGCACGGCGACAGTGACATGGCAAAATATAAGCCGTTGTGCAGTAATGTATTGAAGGTCAGTAATTTAAGGGAGTTGGCAAACGCAGTAGATGAGCTGATGACGAACTGAATCGATACCTGACAGTTTTTTTATCCCTCGACTCGATCAGAATTCGGTGGAAATCTGTCAGGTCTAATTGCGAATGCGTAGCGCGCGCAGCTACTGAACGATCACAGTAATGCTAAACAAAATTGACGGCATCATGCAGGGCGGATTTGATTGCTGGCATAACGGATTACCACTCGCAGTAAGGGTGGCTGTACCAGAGTTTCGCGCGATATAGATTCCCTGCGCTCCACGGATCACCGCAATATTCAACTCGCGCTGAATCACATTCTGGTTATCCACTTCCACAGTCCAATCGTAGACATCCATACCAAGATTAAGCACGAAGCTTTCGCCGGCCTGCATGATAAAGACGCCACCATTCTCTGAAAGTGTGACTCCGTTTGCAGGAAGTGTGGAAGCGGAGGAAGACCCCGCTCCACCATTAGCCGAAGCTGAAGGCAATCCCACCGCTCCACTGCCGCCTTGAGCTGTCACCACAACCGCAGTCATCGCTTCTGGCTGACTTGTTTGAAGTGGTGCGCACGCAGTCACAAGTATGGTCAGAAAAACAAGTAAAGTTGAAAGCAGTCGTTTCATTTGATCTCTCCTCAAAATAACGTTTGTTATAGGCGATAAATCGTAGGTAGTGGGTACTTTGTAAGTGATGATAATTTCGAGCCTTCAACCAAACCTCTTATTTAGCGCAGATTTGGCGAAATTCGCATTAAGAATAGTCAATTACTTTCCGACACTACCAGAAATTCTACTCCACTTTCTCCATATCAGACCGCACACAGTTTTATGCCAGCACAAACCTCGGGCCTTAAGAGCAATTCAATTGATATGAAAATTCCTTGTTATCCGCCTTTATTAATTGTATGATTGCCAAATAATTAGGCTCTCTGGGAGTTGCCGTGATAAAGCCATATATGGGGGTCACGATGCGAACAAGGAGTAACCTTCTAAATCTAGGTAGATACGCTGGAATAGATGCTTCAAATTGAATATCCCATAGC
>CAIWRB010000434.1 GCA_903914955.1 uncultured Chloroflexota bacterium
GTCGTATCAACAATGACCATTAATATGGCAATTGCTCTCTGCCACGAACCACGCGAACCATACATAAAAGACAACAGCCAGGCGATCAATCCGCCGTCCAAAGCTGTCAGGCCAAAATAGGCTAAAATCGCTCTGTCTGCTGGCAAAGTCATCGCAATAAAATCCAATGAACGGGTTGCAGAATAAACCAACAACGCGCCGCCCATGATGGTAACGATCAAAACTCCGATCTTTTTACTCATTTCGTACTCTCCTTTTTTTTATCAAAAGCGTTTAGAATACAAAAGCCGGCCGCACACGCGGACGACTGATACCCTGTCATGTGCTCACAGTCATGTTCACACATGGCAGGGTAATTTTTTTTATCGGTCTTCACCTCCTCATCAAAGAAATAACGCCCACTGCACACACAGGGGGAATAACCGGATGAGTTTGCAGACTCTTCCGAGTATTTTTTATTCAGGAGTATTCACATGGATATTTCAATTGAAAACTTTCTATCATCGCACCCCTACGCCGAAACCACCAAACGCACCTATCTCGATATTCTCAAACGGCTTATAAACCATGAACCAGATACGCTCACAGCCCAAACCCTCCTTGATTTTATTAATTCACAAAATTGGGGAAATTCACGCTCATGTGTCGCGCTTGCCGCGTCACAAAAATATTTATCCTGGGCTTACGGTAACTCCCATCCATCCCTCACCGCCAAAATAAAGCGAGTCACTGGCAAACCTCAACGTGCTCTCACCTCTGACACAGCCCGCCTACTTCTGGCATCCTTTGATCCATACACCCCCAAAGGTTCCCGCGACCTTGCCATCGCCACCCTCGCCCTGGATACAGGTCTCCGCTGTTCCGAGCTTTGTCGTCTGCTCCAATCCGACACCAACACCCAGCAAAGAGTCTTACAGGTCATCGTCAAAGGCGGTCAATGGGAAGCCGCCGTATTCAGTGATGAAACCGCCGCGCACATAGACCGCTGGAATGAATTTCGTAAAAACCTTCATCCCAAAGGTGAATTATTTTGCAATATCCTGACGGGTAACAAACTTACATCCAACGGCTTGAACTCAACGATCAAAATATGGGGTCAGAACATTGGCATAAAACTTTCCCCGCACGACCTTCGCCGCTCCTTCGCCGTCATCTCCACCGAAAACGGCGCCCCCGAACGAGTTCTCATGGCTGGTGGTCGCTGGACAAACTCTCAAATGATCCAACGCTACACCCGCACCCTCAAACTAGACACCATGCGAAAATACCTGCCCGTCCACAGTTTGATAATATAATATCAATCTCGACCGGTCCATTCTTCTCACGTGAGAACGCTTGCTTCCCAAGCAAGATATCGTGAGTTCGAATCTCATCACCCGCTCAATTAGATCGAGACCTAGCAGTCTCGATTTTTTTGTTATACTAATTGTAAGGTTGCTGTTATGTGGGTATTTTTACCATACGGTAAAATTTAGTTCGGAGATATCCAGAATGATGCCAGAAACAAAAAAAGGTACGATCCTATATATTGAAGATAATTCAGACAACAGAAATTTAATTCGCAGAGTATTGGGCGCAGAGGGCTATTCTGTTGTTGATGCGATTAATGCAATGCAAGCAATTGAAAAACTAGAGAGCGGGTCTTTTGATCTAATTTTAA
>CAIWRB010000435.1 GCA_903914955.1 uncultured Chloroflexota bacterium
ATTTCTTGAAAATGATGAAGAGGATCATAACGCCCCGCGGCCGTCTGCGGCTGTATCTTCAGTTGTCCCACGTTGATATTCTTGTCCACGTAGCACGCGGCGCTTGGTATACAAGGTCTGAACTGAGACTTTAGCCTCGCCCAACATGAACTGCAAATCATCAGAAGGCTCAAATAACTCCTCATGAAAATCACAGCATGGCTAACCAGCCCCAAGTTTCCCTTTTATCGACACCTAAATTTAAATAAAAAAGGTTATGATAATAGCCATAACCGCGGGAAATAAAACGATAATTTATTCTTTGGCGGTCTGGCAATCTTAATTGTGTTTCCACAATATTAGATCCATGACTTTGCGTACTCTGCTTTTCAACAGGTTTGCTATTTACAAGAATTATTGTCAATAATATCATAAGCTTGCGGTTTTGCAAGGTTCAGACGATCGGTTTTCGAGAATTCACACACTATATTCATGAAATTCGCGAAAATTTACAGATTTTTCGCAATTCGTATTGAGTTTCTTCCTCAAAACACACCTTCTAAAATCTTGAATAAGGTCATTCCGTGCAGTGACCGCGAGTGACGGCGGGAGCGAACAAACCCAACGCTGGAGTGCACTCCCGAAAGAACATCAGGTTGGTATCGCGTACCGATTGGCGCTATAGGACTGAACTGTCGGGTGTGAAATGGTTTTCGTGCTACACTTGCGCGAATTATTCTCGTAGAAAATAACTCGTAGAAAATAAAATCATGACAAAAAAACTTCCCTTTTGGTTAAAACTTTTATACGGTTCCGGTGATTGGGGATTATCCAGCCTCGGGATGATGCGTTCAATTTTTTACGCACTTTATTTGACAGATGTCGTCGGCATTGAGCCACGCCTTGCGTCCATTGGCGCGCTGGTCGGTATCGTTTGGGACGCGGTCAATGATCCTATCATCGGCGTAATTAGTGACCGAATGCAAACGCGCTGGGGAAGGCGGCGTCCTTTCCTGTTGTGGTTCGCTTTTCCTTTTGGATTAAGTTTTGTGATCTTATGGTCTGCCCCAAACTGGGAGAGTCAGATCGGATCTCTGATCTACGTGACGCTGGCTTTTATGATCTCCGACACATTGTCGACGCTCGTGTCTGTGCCGTATCTTTCCCTAACCCCGGAACTCACTCAGGACTACGATGAGCGCACCTCCCTTTCAAGTTTTCGCACAGTCTTCCAATTACTCGCCGCGATGACTGTTGTGATCGCAGCTCCCATGATCGTGGATGAGGTCATTCGAATGGGTGGCTCGCAGCAGCAGGGATTCATGCTGGCAGGCGCGATCTTTGGCAGTTTGGGTTCGTTGCCTATTTTTTTCATTGGCTGGTTTGTGCGTGAAAGATTTGATCCTGAAGATCAGCCCGAAGCCCTGCCGTTCCGTGAGACCATGCGTGTTGCGTGGAAAAATATCCCATTCCGATACGCAGTTGGGATTTATATGTTCAACTGGTCAGCAGTAGACATGATCGCGATCACCTTTCCTTATTTCCTCCTATATTGGGTGGGGCAGGGAAACCTGCTTGCCAAAGTCAATATCCTCGGGCTGGATCTTGCGCTTGAATCAGCCTTCTTTGGAGTCATGATGTTCGTCTGTGTTTTATGTGTACCCTTCTGGTTGTGGCTGGCGCGCACGCGCAATAAAATTGAAGCGTACATGCTTGGCATGGCTTTCTGGATCATCATACAGGGGCTGATCTTTACCATTCAACCAGGCGCCACCACTTATATGTTAATACTTGCAGCATTGGCCGGGATCGGTGTTTCTGCGGCATACATCCTGCCTGATTCGATTCTGCCGGACGTAATCGAATGGGATGAACTTCGTACGCGCCGCCGACAGGAGGGAGTTTATTATGGCGTTCGTACTCTCATCCGCAAGTTGACGGGCGCGTTTATTATCTTCCTGACCTTGCAAATGCTTGGTTGGTCGGGGTATCAAAGTCCACCGGATGGCGTTACTCAATTTACCCAACCCGAATCTGCGTTGACAGCGATTCGATTAATGGTCTCTTTCTTGGGTGTCATTATTCTGAGTGGTACGATCGTTCTGGCATGGTCGTATCCGCTCTCGCGTGAAAAATATGTGCGCATTCAAAAGCTGTTGATACGGCGGAGGGAAAAAACTGCAAAATAAAAAAGAAAATTGATTCGCTTTTTGTCAGCATAAATCAGAATTTACACCAGCCCCTTCGGCATCGCTCCGCGAATGCGAAGCCGATGTGGCAAGTCATGCCAGGGCTGGTGTCCAAATAAATCGAGCGGGGAATATTCTTTTCAGTAGTTTTTATATCACTGACAACTCTTGATACTCGCCAAAGGTTTCCTTCATCACACCGATGATCTCGCCCAATGTGGCATACGCATGGACACATTCCATAATGAAAGGCATTGTGTTCTGCGTGCCGTTACAGGCAACTCGCAGTCTATCCAATGTTTGGCCAACCCGTCCGCTATCGCGCATCTTGCGGACTTCGTTCAGGCGGTTCACTTGGCGCTCGTAACCGTTCGGGTCCATTCTTAAGATGGGAATCGTGAAAGGTTTATCTTCAGCATAAGCGTTCACGCCCACGATCTTGCGAATGCCTTTATCGATCTCGCGTTGATAGCGATAAGCTGCGTCCGCGATTTCGCTTTGGAAGAACCCCTTTTCGATGGCTGGGATCACACCCCCCAACTCTTCAATTTTGAGGAAGTAAGCGCGGGCCTCCTTCTCCATTCGGTCTGTTTGCGCTTCGACGAAGAAACTGCCGCCCAACGGGTCAACAGTATTCGTCACTCCTGATTCTTCCGCGATGATCTGTTGCGTGCGCAGGGCGATCGTCACCGAATGTTCAGATGGCAAAGCTAGCGCTTCATCCATGGAGTTGGTGTGCAGGGATTGTGTCCCGCCGAGGACGGCGGCCAGAGCCTGGAGAGCCACGCGCACTACATTATTCTCAGGCTGTTGCGCAGTTAATGAAACGCCAGCTGTTTGTGTATGGAAGCGTAACAACCATGAGCGCGGATTCTTCGCCTTGAATGTTTCGCGCATTTCACGAGCCCAAATGCGGCGCGCGGCGCGATACTTTGCGATCTCTTCAAAGAAATCATTATGCGCGTTGAAGAAGAAAGACAGGCGCGGCGCGAATTCGTCCACGTCCATGCCGCGTGCAATTCCCCAGCGGACGTATTCCAACCCATCGGCCAGTGTGAACGCCAATTCTTGCGCGGCGGTCGAGCCAGCCTCGCGGATGTGATAACCGCTGATCGAGATCGTATTCCACTGTGGAACTTTCTGTGCGCCGAATTCCATCGTGTCCACAACCAATCTCATTGAAGGGTTGGGCGGGAAGATGAATTCCTTTTGCGCGATGAATTCCTTGAGAATATCGTTTTGTGTTGTGCCGCGTAATTGATCGAGTCGCAGTCCCTGCTTTTCAGCGGCGGCGAGATACATGGCCCAGATGATCGCGGCCGGTGAGTTGATGGTCATGCTCGAAGAGACTTTGTCGAGTGGAATGCCTTCGAGCAAAATTTCCATATCTTTCAACGACGAGATAGCCACTCCGCATTTTCCAAATTCACCGAGCGCCTCAGGCTGATCAGTGTCGTAGCCCATCAAAGTCGCCAGATCGAAGGCGATGCTCAATCCTGTTTGACCCTGCTCGAGGAGGTATTTGAAGCGCTTGTTGGTTTCCTCCGCAGTGCCGAAGCCCGCGAACATCCTCATTGTCCACAATTTGCTACGGTGAAGCGTCGGGTGAACTCCGCGTGTGTAAGGGTATTCGCCTGGATGTCCGAGGTCTGCTTCGTAATCCAGTTCTGCGATATCCTGTGGAGTGTAAAGTCGGTTTATGGAATCGGAGGAGGTCGTGATGAAATCACGTGGAGCTTTTCTTTCTGGCAGCTGCGCCAGCGCTTTTTGCAGTGATGTTTTCTCCCACTTTTTGAGCGAGCTTTTTAATTCATCCAGCTTTTTTCTGTCGTACATGGCACTCTCCTTTGGTGAGATGTACGGATTATACATGAGGCGTAGTCTGGTATACTACCAAAAAGATAAACGAGACCTGTCAGGTCTCGTGTTTCAATTCAAAGGTAACCCATGCCACGTTTCGAAATTGACGTAGACCCTTGTAATCACATTACCGCGGATGCCATTGGCGCTCCGGGGCAGCGCGTATTTTATCTTCAGGCGTATCAAGATGAACGCACGATCACCGTGCTGATCGAAAAAGCACAATTGCAATCGCTTGCCATTGGTATTGAACAATTCCTTTCACAGATCAGCCAACAAAACCCCGATCTTGAAGAAGCCTCAGGCGAATTCTCTGAGGAGCGCATGCGTATTCATCCACCCGTAGACCCGCTCTTTCGCGCCGGCGAGATCGGTCTGGCTTATGATAAAGACCGCGATCAGGTCGTCGTGTTCACCAAGGAATTATTGACCGAAGAAGATGATCCAGACTCCGCCGCGCAGATTCGTTTCTGGGTAAGCCGCTCACAAGTCCGCAAGCTGGCGCGTTGGGGCGCTGATGTGACGAGTCGCGGCCGGCCTGTTTGTGTGCAGTGCGGTCAGCCGATCGAACCGGATGGACATTTCTGCCCGAAGAAGAATGGACACATGACTTAATAAAATAGTCAAAGGTCGAAGGTCAACGACTTTTGACTATTGACTCCTTATGAAAACTTCACCCACAGAAATAATAAAAAATGCGCTTCAATACGGCCAATATGATCTCAAAGGCCAGTTCATGCTTGGCAGTAATTACACTTTCCTGGTGGATGTGCATCACGAAAATGAAATTTATCAAGCTGTTTACAAGCCGTGCAAAGGTGAACAACCTCTTTGGGATTTTCCAGATAACACACTCGCTCAGCGTGAAGTCGCCGCGTATCTATTAAGCGAACAACTCGGCTTCAACTTTGTTCCCGTTACTATTTTGCGCGAAGATGGTCCGCACGGGCGCGGCTCGCTTCAACAATACATCAGTTACGATGTGGAATATCATTACTTCAACTTTACAAACGAAGATAAAAATCTGCTCAAGCCGGTCATGTTGTTTGATGTGCTTATTAACAATGCAGACCGCAAAGGCAGTCACGTTTTTTTTGAATCCGACACTCACAAGTTATATGCCATTGATCACGGCGTTTGCTTTCACGAAGAGAATAAACTTCGCACCGTAATATGGGATTTTGCCGGACAGGCGATTCCTGACGAATTGCTCACGCCTCTTTCCCAAACTGATAGTTGGCCCCGTCTCTTTGAGTCTTGCCTCAGCCCGAACGAGGTTAGCGCCCTTCAGAATCGCGCTGAAAGAGTATTCACTTCGAAAGTGTTTCCACGCGCGCCGCGTGACCGCCGCGCGTTTCCATATCCACCCATCTAAATAACATTTGAATGTATAAACGTTCAATCGGAGATTCTCATGCACTATAAACTCGCACTCATTGGTTTCGGGAACGTGGCACGTTCACTCGTAAAGCTTTTCATTCGCAAGCAGGGTTTTCTCAAATCCAAATATAACATCACCTTTTCATTCACTGGCATCGCCACGGGCAGTCACGGATTTGCCGTCAATCCAAATGGACTTGATATTCAAAAAGCCCTCGAACTCGTCGAAAGCAAACAATCCATTTCCGCGCTTTCCACTATCCCAGTCGGCGATTCTCTCGCTGTCATCGACAACTCTCAGGCTGATATCATGTTCGAGAATTCCCCTGTCAACACGCAGACCGGCCAGCCTGCGCTGGATCACATCCGCAAGGCGTTTGATTTGAACATGCACGCCATCACCGCAAACAAGGGCCCGGTGGTGCATGGATATCGTGAGTTGCTTGCGCTTGCCAAATCAAAAGGTAGGCAGTTCAAATTTGAGTCGACGGTCTTGGGCGGTGCGCCTGTTTTTTCGGTTTACCGTGAAGCCTTTCCGCTCGCAGAATTGACATCGATCAAGGGTATCTTCAACGCCACCACCAATGTTATTCTCTCACTCATGGAAAATGGCGAAACGTATGAGAATTCAGTTAAGTACGCTCAGTCCATTGGGCTGGCTGAGACCGATCCCACCAATGATGTAGATGGCTGGGATGCGGCCATCAAAGTTGCGGCATTGGTTACTGTATTAATGGACACGCCCATGACGCCGCAGCAGGTGAATCCCACCGGCATTCGCGGCATTACTTCTGAAATGATCGCCAAAGCCAAAGCAGAAGGTAAACGCTATAAATTAGTTTGCTCCGCTGAAAAAATTGGCGACAAAGTTGAGGCCAGCGTTTCCCCTCAACTGGTTGATTCAACTTCTCCTTTATACGGCATGATGAATTCCAGCACAGGCATCACCTTAAGAACTGATGTCATTCTTGATTACTCGATCGTCCTCTCAGAGAAACCCGGCATGAAGGGTGGTCCAGTGGAGACTGCTTATGGACTGTTCGCAGATTTTGTGAATATTGTGAAGTAAACAGCGCAAACCCAGTGTTCTTATAGAACTTGGTGGGTTTATTTTAGAACATAGTTTCTGTTATACTTTGAGCGGCTGGAGTAGCCGCTCAATTTTTTTTAACTGCGAGAATCAACATGGCAAAAACAAAAACACATACCCGTTATGTTTGTCAACAATGTGGACGCGTGGCCGCTTCTTATATGGGCAAATGTCCGCAATGTTCTTCGTTCAATAGTATGGTCGAAGAAGTTATCCATGAAGAACCTGTCCACAAAGGGCCGTCAAATGTTCGCGGGCTGAGCGGCCGGTCGATTCCGCGACCCATTGACGAGGTCGGAGGAGATGCGGAAGATCGAGTTCACTTGCCGATCGGTGAGTTTTCACGCGTCCTCGGCGGCGGCATTGTGCTCGGTTCCATTGTGTTGATCGGCGGCGATCCCGGCATTGGCAAATCCACGTTGATGCTGCAGATGGCAATGGAGATGGCGAACTTGCAGCGCGTGTTGTATGTTTCGGGCGAAGAGTCAGAGCGGCAGATCAAAATGCGCGCAGTGCGTTTATTGAACGATAAAAAGGAATTGCCGAAAAATCTTTTATTGGTGACGGAGACAAATCTTGAAGTGATCCTGAACCACGTCAACGAACTCAAACCCGACCTGCTCATTGTTGACTCGATCCAGACAGTTTATTTATCTGAACTAGATTCGTCCGCCGGCTCGGTTTCGCAGGTGCGCGAGTGCGCGTCACATTTACGTGAGTTGGCGAAGTCAACAGGTGTATCTGTTTTCCTAATCGGGCATGTGACAAAAGAGGGCGCAATCGCAGGTCCGCGCGTGTTGGAACATATTGTGGATACAGTTTTATATTTGGAAGGTGATCGATTCCAGGCCTATCGGTTATTGCGCTCAGTAAAGAATCGTTTCGGTGCAACCGCTGAAGTAGGAGTATTCGAAATGCGCGAAGGTGGATTAATTGAAGTGACCAATCCTTCAGAAGCATTTCTTGCGGAGCGTTTGGTCAATGCGGCGGGGTCAACCATTGCCGTCACCATGGAAGGCACACGCCCGATCCTCGTTGAAATTCAAGGATTAACTTCCCCAACCCAATTTGGAAATGCGCGCCGCACACCGAATGGTATTGACTTCAATCGTTTGCTGTTGATCTCTGCCGTATTGACCCGTCGAGTTGGATTAAAACTTTCAGAGCAGGATGTCTTTGTCAACGTGGTGGGCGGCATTCAAATTGACGAACCCGCCGCAGACCTCGCGATTGCCGCCGCGATCGCTTCTTCATGGAAGGATGTGCCTGTCCGTGCTGAGGCCGTTTTGATCGGCGAGATTGGTCTGGCGGGCGAGTTGCGAATGCCAGGACAGATGGTGGCTCGTTTGCGTGAAGCGCAAAAGCTGGGATTTAAAACCGCAATTGTTCCCAAAGCCATTCGTCCGGGTGAACCATATCCAAAAGGAATTGAGATCATCGAAGTCAGGTCACTCGATCAAGCGTTGAGTGCGGCGTTGAAAATGCCCGAACCCGTGCGATCAAAAAAACAGGAATAGCTATTCTGCCTTCGGCTAATTTTTGCAACCATTTTTCCTGCCCGGCGTATACTTGCCAGAAGGAGATTTTTGAAAATGAATACTAAACTTATTTCAGCATTTCTGGCACTTGCGTTAACCAGCATGGCCTGCGGATTCGAATTGCCCAAAGCGCCAAATCCTGGCCCTGAAGTCACAGAAAATATATCAGTGGCAACCCCTGCTGGCGATAACGTCAGCCTAAAACTTTCATTCGGCGCTGGCGAAATGACCCTAGACCCCGGTACGAGTCAATTAGTGGACGGCACTGCCACCTATAATTACTCCGCATTCAAACCCGTTATCAAAATTGACGGAAGCAATGCTCAAGTTGGGATGAGCGAAGTGGATTTCAATGTGTTCCCCTCATTTCAAAACCTCAAAAATTTATGGGATCTAAAATTGGGAACCACGCCCATGGATCTGACTGTTGAAGCCGGCGCATATACAGGGACTTTTGAATTTGGCGGACTTGCACTAAATAACCTGACGATTAAAGATGGCGCGGCAGAAGTTGAACTCGTATTTTCAGAGCCAAATTTATCCGAGATGTCCCTTTTCCATTATGAGACAGGCGCCTCCAACGTAAAGATGAGTGGTCTTGCGAATGCAAATTTCGCCTTGATGGATTTTTCGTCAGGCGCAGGCGATTACACATTGGATTTCAGTGGCGATCTCAAACGGGATGCCTCAGTCACCATCTCAAGCGGATTGAGTAATATCATCATCGTTGTGCCGGAAGGCGTAAATGCCGTCGTCACTGTGGATAGCGGTGTATCAAATATCAGCGCAGGCTCAAGCTGGGCACGGAATGGAAAAATCTACACACAAAAAGGTGAAGGCCCAACACTCACTTTTTTGATCAGCATCGGCGCTGGAAATGTAACTTTAACCAAATAGATAATTAAACAGAAAGACCTGAAAAAAAGACAGTTACTTTCCAAAGTGACTGTCTTTTTTTCGGTGCGTATGGAGTTCAAAAAGGTTTCCTCCATGAATCCAGCGTCACTGCGGAAGTCTTTTTCGACCTGTTCGATTTAGGTATAATCAGCCGATATGAAACTCGCCGCACTGATCCCAATGCGCCACCACAGCCAGCGTGTGCCCGGCAAAAATTATCGTCCGCTTGCGGGCAAACCCCTTTTTCATCAC
>CAIWRB010000436.1 GCA_903914955.1 uncultured Chloroflexota bacterium
CGAGGCCTTGATCTGAATATAATCATTTGCATCCATATTTATTTTCCTATTTTGTCTGAAAGCGATCAGGTGTTCATCATATTTACAATCGCTGTTTCAATGGCTTTTGCAATTTGCGGGCGCGGCAAAATTTCATTGGCGGCCCCGGCCTCGACCACGCTGCGCGGCATTCCCCAGACCACACAGGTAGTCTCATGCTCAGCGATCACGTGTCCACCGGCAGTGTGCAAAATGGATGAGCCGAGAGTTCCATCGCTGCCCATCCCCGTCAGGATCACAGCGACGATGCTTTTGCCAAAGCGCTGGATCAGGGAGTTGAGGGTCACATCCACCGAGGGTCGTACGCCGTGAACCGTTGGTTTCTGATTTAACACAACCCGTTCATTTTCATCGAAGATCATGTGAAATCCACCGGGCGCAAGCAGGATCTGCCCGACCAGAAGTTGATCACCGGGTTCCGCTTCCTTTACCTTGAGCGGTGAAATATTGTTGAGGCGTTCGGCCAGCGAACGGGTAAATCCGCTTGGCATATGCTGCACGATCACAACCGGTGAAGTTAAATTGGCGGGCAGGCACGGAATGATCTCGTTTAGCGCGCCGGGTCCGCCGGTGGATGATCCGATCAGGATCACGGGTGTGGTTTTTCGATACGGACGCACCAACTTGTTAGATTTGTCGGCTGATTGCAAAACGACGGGCGTCCGCCGCGACACCATGCTTGATTTCACCTTTGCCTTGGCGGCCACTTTGATCTTGGTTGCAATTTCGCTCATTTCAGTACGGATATCGAGACGGTTATCCGGCTTGGCAATGAAATCAACTGCGCCGAGCATAAGAGCCTGGATCGTTTCGGCAGCGCCTTCCTTGGTTAGGCTGCTGAACATGATGACCGGCCGCGGGAATTTAGCCATGATCTCGCGCAAGGTTGTCAGTCCGTCCATGTGGGGCATTTCCACATCCAGCGTAATGACATCCGGCTGAAATTGAGGGATTAGTTGGAGGGCTTCCTTCCCATTCGAAGCGGTCCCGACCACCTGCAATTCAAAATCTTCGTTGAGCTGCTGGGTAATGGCAAAACGCATGAACGCAGAATCGTCCACCACCATTACCCGGATCGGGTTTGGTAACTTGTTATTTTCGAGGGGTGTTTTTTTATCGATCATGATCCATGTCAGGACAAAAGTTTTGTAATGGCTTTCATCACACGCTCGTGTTCAAAGGGCTTGACAATGAAATCTTTTGCACCGGATTTAACCGCTTCCAGCACAACCGATTCCTGGCCCAGCGCAGTCAACATAATGACTCTCGCTTTGGCATCGAACTCCATGATTTCCTTAAGTGCTGCCAGTCCGTCCATTTCCGGCATGGTCACATCCATCAGGACGATTTCAGGATGAATCTCTTTATAGGTACCCACGGCCTTGAGACCGTTTTCAGCCTGAAAGACCTCATAGCCATCGGTAACCAGCATCTTGGTCAAACGCACCCGTAAAAACTCCGCATCATCTACTACCAAAACTTTTGTCATACGATTACTCCTCTTGGGGTTCTATATATCACGTTCTTTCTCACCGATGACCCTGACGGTCACACGGCTGTCGGCAACATAAACATGGACGGTTCTTCCAGTATGCCCGCCCACTTCTTCCGCTGTAATTTTCATATTCAAGCTTTGCAGGGTCTTGCGGGCTGTATCCATGTTGCGCGTCCCAATGTCAAAGGAACTTGTCATTCCGGGTGAGATCAACATATTCGCGCCGCCGACGATGCGCACGATCAGCCTGCTTTTGATCGCGCCTTCCTTGATCACAGCCGCGAGCATATCTTCAATTCCAGAGTCTACATATTTGTGAGAGTTCGGATCACTCGAAGGCAGTCCACTTGCGGCACCGGGCAGTACCGCATGCAGCAATCCGGAAATCCGTGTAATGGGATCCACCATTGAAATCCCAAGACAGGAACCCAAGCCATACGCCACGAGCACATCATCCGGGTCCCGGCTGATGGCGCGTTCACCTAATCCCAAGCTGATCGGATCTTTCTTCATACTTTAAGAGTTCTTCTTTAATAGATCTTTTAGCGCATTCAGATCGGGGATGACCCAAAAATTGGCTTCAACACTGCGTGGTCCATCCATAAAATTGGCCTGCATCAACAAGACCTGTTCACTGATACCGCCAGCTGTTGCCACCACGATATCGAGGATCGCGCCCACCATATCCACCATGACCGCCGGCGGGGAGGGCATGATCTTGGCTCCGGCCAACTTGGCAAGCGAATTCAAGAAAAACGAGCCGGAGAGATTTCCCAATTCACCCAGCGCAGACCTTTCCATTGAACCCATGTGTTGTGTGGTTCCCTGGGGCAGGTCCATTAATAGATCCACCAATTCCAGAGCCTTTTGATAAGGCATGATCATCATGATCTGCCCGACCATGTCACCCTCGAAGCGCAAATAGATACCCACCGCATCGTCTTCCGGCCCGCCAACCATCTTGGCGATCGAGAACAAGGGCACCAATTTAAGCGCCGGATTGCTAACTTCGATCTTTCGGCCGACCATTCCGGAAAAGCCACGGGCGGCATTGGTAATGCCCTCGCTGGCAATGGTTTTCAACATTTCCAACAGATCATGATCGAACGGAACATTATCTATCATAACGAAACTCCATCCTTCTTAAATTCCTGCCAGTTTGAACAAACCAAAAACATCAACAATTAACGCCACCTGTCCATCGCCAAGAATGGCGGCGCTGGAAATGCCGGAGATATCGCCGATGAACGCGCCAAGTGGTTTTACAACAACATCCTCTTCTCCCAGGAGTTTGTCGACGATCAGACCAATTCGCTGCTTGCCGGATTGAACGACGACAGCAAAAAGATATTTTTGTTGTTCAGTGCTCTCCGTAGATTTAAATATCTCTGAAAGGCGAATCAACGAAAGCACCTTTCCACGCAGTCTTGTGACCGGTTTTCGGTAGACGTTCTTAATATCATCAGGCTGGAGACGCAGGGTCTCTGTGATCATCACCAGCGGAATGGCAAATGTGGATTGACGGACGCTGACCATCAAGGCAGGCACCACGGCAAGCGTGAGCGGTAAAACGATCTGGAATTGCGAACCCTGGCCAAGTTTTGTCTCGACCTGAATGGATCCGTTGACGCGTTGAATATTGGTATTGACAATATCAAGGCCAACTCCACGCCCTGAAAGATCGGTTACTTTTTGAGCGGTGGAAAGACCTGCCATAAACATCAGGTCAATCGACTGTTCCTCGGTCAGATTGGCTGCTTCTTCTTCTGTGATCAGCCCTTTTTGGATCGCACTTTTACGGAGTCTTTCCCCATCAATACCGCCGCCGTCATCTTCAACGGTCAGTATGACGCGGCCCTGTTCGTGGCGGGCGGTCAGAGTGAGCGTGCCCCGCTCCGGCTTCCCGGCAAGTCGGCGAACCTCCGGCGACTCGATACCGTGGTCTACCGAATTACGCACCAGGTGGATCAGCGGATCGTTGATCTCTTCGATCATCGAACGGTCCATTTCAGTTTCTTCACCACGAATGATCAGATCAATATTCTTGCCGATCTTCTCAGCCATGTCGCGTACCATGCGCGGGAATTTTCCGAAGGCGCTCGAAACCGGCAGCATGCGAATATGCATGACTTCTTCCTGAAGCTGATCAGTGATCCGCCCCAAATGCGTGATCGTTTCAAATATCTGATCGTCATTACTATTGGCACGCGCCAGACGGCTGTGAATTTGTTTCAGATGGTTGCGGTCGGTGATCAATTCACCCACCAGGTTCATAAGATTATCCAGTCGTTCCACATTGGTACGGATCGTCATGTCTGCGCTTCGTCTGCCAAAAGGAGTGGCAGCGCGTTTTTCGCTCACGAGATTACTCTTGGGCGGAAGAACGGGGCTTTGTTCGACGGCCGCTGCCTGCTGTGTTTGTTCAGGCTCGGGTTTTTGAACATGCTCCAGAACAGCTGATCCGTTGGAAAGAATAATTTTGTCATCAATCGAGATCTCATCGATCCCTGAGATCATCGTCAA
>CAIWRB010000437.1 GCA_903914955.1 uncultured Chloroflexota bacterium
AGGCTGTTTGATCAAAGGCAAGGCGAAGTTCATCACATCTGGACCAGAGTTTGATTTGCTGAAGAAACGGTTCAACTGGTTGCGCGCGACAATGGCCGTAACAATCGAGTCTGCTACCCAAACATGGTGAGTCTCATTCCTCGTCTTGCCGGATAATGGTTCCTGTTATGTATCACCGACTCGGATGAAGCCGTGCTCTAAAGTTCGCAGCAAGCCATAAGAAAGTCACGAATTCGAAATGAATTTAAGTTCATTACGTTGTTATAGCAAATAAATACGTTACATTTAATTCGCCGGAATAGTATTACTTAAGGATCCGCAATACAATACTTGTGAGGAGGAGTCAGATATGAGTATAAACGATGCCGAGGCAATGCGTTCGTCGATCACCAAGGCCATTGGTCGCGACAACGTTTATATTACAGCGCGAGACGAAGTAAGACGCTTCGATCCACTGTCGTTTACAGCTCTCTATGCTGGTAAACTGCTTTTTGGCTTCGTGCACTCCGCAAGCGTATGGCTGTGGGAAACGATCAAGAAGAAGGCTGCTGAAAAGGGTGAGGATGCGATAGGCAATGCGCTGGGAGTCGCATTGAAAAAGCTCAAACACGCTGTCTCCTCCGAGGTCGCGACCGAGGCTTCGACCTCGGGGCAGAAACAGGTACAGCAAATCGATATTGCGAGGCAGGCATTGAAAGAACTTGGCACGACAATTGAACCGTCGTACATCGAAAGCTTCTTGTCGTCGGGCGAGGCGGCAGCGGCCCGGCAACTGATGCAGGATAACTTCCCCGAGGCCAAGGCGCGTCGGATTGCAGCGGCTATCACCCTGCAAGTCGAATTGAGCCTGAAAGGAAATCAACCGACATGAATCCAAGGGGCACAAATCTCCCGGAGGCGGCGGGTCCGAAGTATGCAGCCATATCCCTCGCACGCTATTTGTTGTGCTTTGGCCCGAAAGGTCCCGAATGGGCTTGGCAATCAGATGAGGCATTGGTTCAGGCTCCAGGACAGTGGTTCGCTTTCCGCAACGGGCAGCGTACAACTTACTTGCGTTCTGGCGAAAGCGGGCGTTTCAGCGTAACGCCGCCGGAAGGTGTCGATCCTGCAACGTTGCCAGTAATAGATGAGTCCGGCTTGCCACCCACCTTGCTGCGCGATTACCTCGATTCACTTGGAAAGTCGATAGCGACGACCGATCCGGCCGCAGCTACGAGAATTGACGGCATTGCGCAGGCTGCGCGAAATGCCGATGATCTTGGCGTATTGCGGAGTGAGATTTTCGCAATTTGCGACAGCTTTATTCGACGAGAGCCCAATAGCCCGAATCTTGGATATGCGTCGGAATTCGAGACGAAAACGCGCCGTCGTTTCATTGATCTGGAGATACCGGGAACGCTTGTTTCAGCGATTTTTCTGTTGACTCGAATCGTGAGTCTCGCAATGCCCGTGGATTTTGTCCATCAGGCATTTGGCATTGGGGGCTCTCTGGATATCTTCGACGGTCCGCAGGTATTTGTCCGTGACGTTCTTGCGAAGATCATCCACATTGAGGGCGGTGAAGCCCAAATAGCGGCTGCCGCAGCTGCCTTGCAGGCCGATGCGGAGTCGTTGGCAGACCGTGCTGAAGCAGCATCTGACTTTGGCGTCTTTTACGGGACAGTTTTTGAAAGTTTCCCTTTTGCCTATGCCGCCCAGCAGGGATTTGAATTTCTCGCCAATACCGGCATTGATGCTTCGAAAAGAGGCAATTACAAAATGCTGGCGAACGTTTGCGAGGAGCGGGTTGCCGCTGTGTTTGCGACGATGAGGGTTGACTTTAGCAACGCATTGGACTGGCGCGAGCTTCATCTCCACCGTGCCGCTATCGCCAGAGCACGAGAGTCAGGTGGCAGCGCTGCAGCAGAACAGCTTGCTGATCAGTATACTAAGTTTTCCCTGCTGTACCCGCTTTTCATGCATGATTTTCTGCTTTCCAAAACCGACAAGCTTCCTTATCACGCTTGAAGTGTCGACGGGGAACTGTGAAGGACAGCAAAGTGTCGGGTATTATGCCGCTATGCGGCCGACAATATGGCTGTTTCGTTAAGAACTGTTTCCGGAGTATGCCTCCAATGCCTCTGCCAAAGAGGTGAAAAACTACGTCCCCGTGTTGAAGAGAGGTTTTGATCTCGGAATAAACCCCTTTTGAAATTGAGTGGGGGAGAACTCCATGATTACGGATAAATGAGTGAGCGTAAGAGTGTTTCTCCAACCGGTTCATTGTTCAATAATGGGACGACTGCGTATCGATGAGCATATCGATGAACCACATCGTCAATCTCCTTTAATTCATTCTTTGCACGTTCCATCAACAGTGAAGATTGCGATACCGTAGCAGCCACACTGTTGTTGATAATCCAGCCCCAGGGTTCGATGCCGGCGCGTCGCAAATCTTCCTGCAAATTGACCGCTTCAAGGACAGGTGTTGTTTCGGCCAGGGTGACAATCAATACCTTTGTTTGTTTCTGGTCTTGTAATTGCATCATGGGGGTGACATCGTGCAAACCGGTTCGTCCTGCTTGACGGCTTACTTCGCGGTGATATGCTCCGGTGGCATCGAGCAGCAACAGTGTATGTCCTGTTGGTGCAGTAT
>CAIWRB010000438.1 GCA_903914955.1 uncultured Chloroflexota bacterium
TCTCGGACTAGAGAGCCTGGATTTGCCCTAGATGCCCCCGCCTTTAGGCGGGGGGAGTAGTCACCGCAATATATATTGGTTAATATCCCCAGAATTTCTTTTCCTGATCTTCTTGCATAAGCAAACCTCAATTGATGCCCAAAGATACTGAGATGTAATAAAAACGGACTGGCCAAACCGCCAGTCCGTTTTTATTACATCTTGTCAATTTGCATCTTCATCTTATATTTTTTTATCGCCCGCCAGCCGACAAGCATTTTTTCCTTCTCATCCCACAGTCGAAAATACAAAGATTTCAAACTGGCTCGGAATGTGATCGGCTCGATCTGAAAGATCGGATTCTCTTTGTGGCATTGCTCCAATTTATAATTGGGGATCTTCGGGCTCAGATGATGGATATGATGAAATCCGATATTGCCCGTGAACCATTGCAAAACTTTGGGAAGTTTGTAGAAGGAACTTCCGTCAATACCGGCGTTGAAGAACTCCCAATTCTGATGACGTTCCCAATAAGTTGGTTCAAAATTATGCTGGACATAGAACAGCCAGACACCCGCGCCACAGGCCATAAGCAAAATGGGCAGTTCGACCATAACATAAGCCTGCCAGCCAATCTGGTAGATTGTCCAGCCAACAAAAGCAAACAAAGTCATATTCGTCCACGCCACGCTGTTACGTTCGCGCCTGCCAGATTTCGAAGTCCAAAAACGATGCGTGATGGTAAAAACAATTGTCGCCCCTATTGTGAATAAAATGATCGGGCTACGCATGATCCGATACCCGACCTTTTTGTACCACGCAGCGGCCAGATATTCCTCCACGGTCATGGTGTATACATCGCCAACACCACGGCGGTCAAGATCTCCGGCGGTGGCGTGATGAATGGCATGAGTGTGCTTCCACTCAAAGTATGGAGTCCAGACTGCCGCGCCAAGTAATAATCCCAAACGGTCATTGGCAAGCGCAGTCTTGAAGAACGACCCATGACAACAATCATGAAAGATGATGAACATACGCACCATGAATCCCGCGGCGGGGATGGAAATCAGGAGCGTCAGCCAATATCCGACCTCAAGGCTGCGATATGCCAGATACCACAGTATAAAGAATGGAATAACTGAATTAACAACCTGCCACAAACTTCGCCATGTTTCCGGATAGGCATATTTGGAAACAATGGATTGCCAATTTACTTTTCCGATACTCATATTAAACTCCTTGTTAAATTTTCGTGGGGTAGAATCGGTAATCTACCTTTCCTCTGAAACAACCTAAACCATTAAACTTCCGCAGAATTCTTCCTCATCCCCAAACCTTTTCCTAAATAGGGAAGGGCTCAGTTAGGGTGAGGGTGCGTAATCTGAGTTAATCATACTCTGATATTCCAAATACGCTGTCACCCCGTTGATCCAATGCTGAAGGCCGTCAATGCGGACCGAGGCATCGTCACAACTACTGAAGATTCCGCCGCCATATCTTGTTATCATATCTTTACTGATCTCCCAGTTACAGTTGTTATCTGGAAGTTGGCGTGCCTGTACGAATGTAATAAAAGTACGTATTTCAGGATCCAGCCATTCATGTTCCGCGCCTGAAAGATAAAAAGCCTGGGCAAGCGCCGCAAGCGATTCCACTTTTGTGGCAGTAGCGATGCTGGTATTTTTCGGATCGAGCGAGCGTACCTGTCCGACAATGATCGTTTTTGCGATCTCAACTGCGTATTCTTTATCCGCCTGATTTAAAATATCCAGCCGCGCAAGCATACTAAAAACATAGCTATGCCAATAATCTTCGGTAATAGGCTGGGTGATCATATATGCATTGACCTCACGCGCCTGCACAAGCCAAAAATCATTATCTGTCATTTCATACAATTCTGAGAGCGCGAGTAAAGCCTCACTGGATGCGAAAGCGGAAAAATAATCAAGATTTACTTCACCTACAAAATGCGGGTCGAATGAATGATAAAAGCCACCTTCAGGCCTACGCATGAACACAATAAAATAGCCAAGATCGCGGGCCGTGTCAAGCAAGTTTTGGTCTGTCAGTAAAAAACCATCAGTTGCCTGCCAGCGTTTGTAAATGGCGTCCACAGTCAGCGCGGAACCGCTTAACTGACAACTGCCTTCTGTGTAAAGACATGTTCCTTTAAATTTTATGGGGTCGCTTACAAGAAATTCAAGATAATGTTCAAGCGCAGAATCTCCTGCGGTGCAATATTTAGGATCATCAGAAACACGGCAGACAGTAAAAAGAGAACCAGTGCCTGCAACCAAACGAAGATAAGATGGCGAATAAGCCCTTTCCCCCGTAAAAATATCAACTTGATACGGCAATTCTCCATTCGTAAGTTGTTGGCGCACCAAATAATCGCCGGCTGCGATGACCGAATCTTTTAGTGGACCGTCGTCAATGGAAATTAATTTTGGAATATGGGTGGGAGTGATCGTTGGCACGACGGTTATTACTGCCACCGTGGGAGTGACGGCAACTACGGGAGAAAAATTTTTTGTTCTAAATAAATATGCACTTACCAAGCCAAGTAGAATCGGTAAAAGGAAAAAAAATATTTTACGGCCAGAAAACATTTTCATCCTTCCATATTTTCTATGAAATCTTGTCTAACAAATCCTGCAAGGATAATTCGGCCAACGATGAAACTGTGATATCACCAGATACGCCCATTTTAGCGGTCAATGGATTTGGAACTGCCACCACAAAGATTTCTGCCCTACGAGCCGCCAATACTCCATTGGGAGAATCTTCGAACACAACAGCCTCATCATTCTTAACGTTGAGTTGATCCAGCGCCTTCAAATAAATATCGGGGTTGGGTTTTGTCCTGCCAGGCAAAACATCGTCAGCGCATATGATGTGATCGAAAAGGTCAAAAATCCCCAGCCGTTTCGCATGTGTATCCACCCAGGAATGCGGCGAACTCGAACCAATGGCGACCTTCAAACCGGCCGCCTTTGCCTGCTCGATCATGCCAAGCACGCCCGGCAAAATGGGACTGAAGTGGATGATGGCGTCCGATTCTTTTCGGTAGCGTGATCTCAAAGAAACAGGATCCAGCCGTCCCGACGAAAGATGCGTGAGATGTTCAGCCGCATCAAAGTTTGAGAGGCCATATCCACCGATCGTCTTCTCCCATTCATCCACAGGTAATTCAAATCCATATTCTTTATAAATGGATTGCCAAACAAAAACTTCTGGCGTTTCGGTATCGAGAATCAATCCATCAAAATCAAAGATCAGCGCTTTTAGCATTACTCATCAATATCCATTCTGCTAATGCGCGAAGGTTGTATATTGACGTTCGCGGGAACTGCGCGCACCACCTGGCTTTCCTGTATCAATCGCGCAAGATGTTTCACCATCACTGCCTGACGCGGCGAAGCCTGCGCACCGAGATCTTCCAACACGGGTTCAAGCCAGGTCTGATACGAACGCACACATAAATAAATTTTTCGTCCACGGCGATCTGGAAGGTTCGCCACCAGTGACGCAATTTTTTCGCTGACATTATGCTCATCGGGATGAATGAGCGGCGTCACCACAATGCCGTACATTCCCGAAGTTACACTCGCGTAAGATTTCATGTTCTCTGAATGTACAAACCCGATCACCCGGTTTGGCGCAGGTTCAACTGGATGCATCAACGGCGGGACAATTTGATAATGCAGACTCTGCACCGCTGGCAGATCTACTGACTGTACACGCCTCCAACTGAAACTGGAAGTTGATTCGGTTTTCTCGATCTGACTCACATCCCACATCTTCTGCCACGCATAGACGGAGAATCCTGTAGCGCGTAACGCTGGAAAAATATGACTCGATTCTTCCACCTCAGCCATCACATGAAAAGCTTTCCATTCCCCCGATTGAACAACAAGATGTTCAAGCAAGGCGGGTAGTTCAGGATCATCCAAACGGGAGGATGGCGCAAGATATAACAACTTGGCAAACGTCTCTCCGCGAGTGTGAATGACTCCACCGAGCAGGGCAGAATCTCCGCCATTGGCAATGGCCGCGTACAAATGCCGCGTTGGATTCACGTACGCAAGTAATCCCATCGCCCCGAGCGGGTGCCCACGCGTGAGAGCACGCGCGCTATCAAGTGTGATGACGTCGTTTCGATAACGTGAAATAATTGGAATGTCAAGGAGGTCAAGAGGGCGAATGGACATTGGATATATTTGTTAGAACGTTATAACGTTCTAACTTGCCAACGAAATAAAATATTCATGAAAGCGTGTGTCATTTGTCAACTCGGGATGAAATGACGTTGCGAGCAAACGACCTTCCTGCGCAGCAACGATGCGTCCATCTTCAAGCGCGGAAAGTATCCTCGCTTTTCCATGCACAGACTCGATCAATGGTGCGCGGATAAAGATCGCGTGATAAGGATGTTCGGTGCCAGTGGCTTTCATCAATTCATCAATTTCAAGGTCAGTCTCGAACGAATCCACTTGACGACCAAAGGCATTGCGCTGCACTTTGATATCCATTAAGCCAAGCAAAGGTTGCTCAGAGTTTGCGTTTTTTGAAAGGAAGATCGCACCCGCGCACGTTCCCCAAATAGCATGGCTCTTGCCGAATTGCTTCAAAGGCGCCATCAAATCATACGCAACTGAGAGTTTTCCAATGGTAGTGGATTCGCCGCCAGGGATGATCAAACCATCCAAATCATCAAGATGTTTTGGTAAACGTACTTCAACTGCATCCACGCCGATTTTTTTTAGCATGGATATATGTTCTGAAAAATCACCTTGTAAGGCGAGTACTCCGATTTTCATATTTTTTTTTCAACCAGTAAATAGGTATCGGTTATGAAACCACTGATCACTATTCACTGATTACTGATAAATTCTCTTACCACCCACGCCCCGCCATTTTTTCACCTTCGGGCATTTGTGAAACGTTACGTCCCACCATGGCCTCGCCGAGATTCCTGCTCACTTCCGCAAGAACAGACGCGTCTTGATAAAAAGTCACCGACTTCACTATGGCCGCCGCGCGTTTGGCAGGGTCACCGCTCTTGAAGATACCAGATCCAACGAAGACGCCATCCACGCCGAGCTGCATCATCAACGCCGCATCCGCGGGAGTTGCGACTCCACCCGCGGCGAAATTTACAACGGGCATTCTACCAAGTTGTTTCACTTCTTTAACGAGTTCGTATGGCGCACCATTATTCTTGGCGAAGGTCATCAACTCTTCATCGCCCATGGTTTGCAATTGGCGGATCGAACCCATCACACTGCGCGCATGACGAACCGCTTCCACCACATCACCTGTACCAGCTTCGCCCTTGGTGCGGATCATAGCAGCGCCTTCGCCAATACGTCGTAATGCCTCGCCAATATTACGGCATCCGCAAACGAAAGGAACTTTGAAGTTATGCTTCAAGATATGATGTTCTTCATCCGCGGGGGTCAACACTTCAGATTCATCAATGTAATCTACGCCGAGTGATTCCAAAATTTGCGCTTCCACGAAATGTCCAATGCGGCACTTCGCCATGACAGGGATGCTGACTGCTTCCATGATCTTCAAGATCATATCAGGGTCAGACATGCGCGCAACACCGCCATCCGCGCGAATATCCGCAGGGACGCGCTCCAACGCCATCACCGCGCACGCTCCCGCTTCTTCTGCGATCTTGGCTTGCTCAGCATTCACCACATCCATGATGACACCGCCTTTTAACATTTGGGCCAAACCCTTTTTCTCGATCCACGTTCCAGTTTTTGTTTCCATTTAATAGACTCCTTTAATTAATACGGATGAATTCTACCATGCAGATAATCTTTAAATCATATGAAGACCATAAACAGAAATCGCTTCATCACATAATCTTAAAGTTAATTCTACTCAACAAATAGAATCATCTCTTGAGAACATCCTCTTGACAAAATGGTAAAAAATGATACAATTACTACAATGATACAATTAGTACAATAAAAGGAGTTATATGGCAGAAAATAAACTCACCCTTAATTTAGATATTCGCTCAGGCCTACCGATTTATACACAGATCGTGAATCAAATCCAAAGCCAACTGGTAAATGGGATCATCAAGCCTGGCGACCAGTTGCCAACAGTCCGAGCATTGGCACAGGATTTGAGAGTCAACTTCAACACAGTAGCACGGGCATATCGTATTCTGGATGAAGCGCGGATCATATCCACACAACAAGGACGAGGTACTTACATCACAGAAATACCTCCGCCAGAAGTCAGCGAAAGACTGCGGCGAGAATCGCTTGAGGCGCTTACTCAGAGATTTATCAACGAGGCTTTTCGACTGAGATTCTCAGAGAAGGAAGTCAGCCAAATGGTGAGAGACAGTTTGAAGTTAAAGAAAGAAGCGGCAGTCAACGATGATGAATAATTATAAATCAGGAGAATATAAAAAATGAACACAAAATTTATTAAGTCAGTAATCGAAAAACGAAACATAAAAAAAGATGAGCAGCATATCTCTCCAATTGCAGGGGCTTTATTTGGTGTGTTTCTAGTCATCGCGATCATAGGCGCGGTCATGGGTGACGGTCGGATTTCTGAAGGACTGATCGGCGCCTGGGTGGTCGGCTGGGCGTTGATCGGCATATATTTTTTATTCGCAATGAAAGTCGCTTCGCAATGGGAAAAAGTTGTTGTTCTGCGTCTCGGCAAATTCATTGGGTTGAAAGGTCCAGGTCTTTTTTGGATAGTACCTGTAATTGATAACGCAGTCATGTGGATCGATCACCGTGTAGCAGTGACTTCGTTCTCTGCAGAAAAGACACTCACAAAAGATACGGTGCCTGTGGATGTGGATGCAGTTTTGTTCTGGGTCGTGTGGGATGCAGAGAAGGCCGCGCTCGAAGTGACCGATTACAACTCCGCGATCTCGTGGGCCGCGCAGACCGCGCTGCGCGAGATCATTGGTCAAATGACTCTGGCAGATATTCTGGTGGGCCGTGGGAAAATGGATGCCGATCTGCAAAAAATCATTGACGAACGCACAACTCCCTGGGGTGTGACCGTACAATCCGTTGAGATCCGAGATGTGATCATTCCGCCTGATCTGGAAAATGCAATGTCCCGCCAGGCACAGGCCGAACGCGAAAGGCAATCTCGCGTGATCCTGGGCGAATCCGAACTTCAGATTGCGGCTTCATTTGCAGAAGCGTCGAAAGCTTATATCAACAATCCGACCGCGTTACATCTGCGCGCCATGAACATGTTGTTTGAAGGCTTGAAAGAAAAAGGTGCGCTCGTGATCGTACCGTCCTCCGCCGTGGACTCAATGAACTTGGGCGCGATGAGCGGCTTGGTCTCGCTGGCGCAGAATAATCTACCCAAAGAAAAATAGACTGGTTTCACGTTAACGAAAACAACGAGGAGAAATAAAATGTCTACTAAAACTACATTCATCATATCAACCTTCCTGATAGCCATCGCCATAATCGTTGGCGCGGCACTATGGAATCAACTTCCCGATCAAATGGCCTCGCATTGGAATGTCAACGATCAAGTGGACGGGACTACGCCCAAATTTTGGGGCGTGCTTATGATGCCGCTCATCACACTTGGATTGATGGTACTGTTCCTGGTTGTACCAAACATAGATCCGCTCAAGGCGAATATCGCACAGTTCCGCGAAACCTTCAACATTTTCATCGTACTGATCATTGCGTTTATGCTTTACATCCACGGACTGACTTTGGTCTGGAGCCTCGGGTTTACGAACTTCAAGATGAGCACGGCAATGCTTCCATTCATGGGCGTGCTATTTATCGCCATTGGATTCCTGCTTCGAAAAGCGAAGCGCAACTTCTTCATCGGCATCCGCACACCGTGGACATTATCCAGCGACTATGTGTGGGACAAAACCCATCAACTTGGCGCAACCTTGTTCATGGCATCCGGCGCGCTAGCCATCATTGGCGGATTCTTTGGCGGCATGACTTCCTTTTGGTTTCTGTTTGTTCCATTGATGGGATCCTCTTTATTCCTCGTGATCTATTCGTATGTGTTATATCGGAATGAAACGAGGTCGTAAACTAAATTTGCGAACAGGCGGTTTCACGTGAAACATTACCAGGAACTGCCTGTGTAGTGGCTTCTGTTAATAATAGCTCGTGGTTTTCTGCCAATAAACAAGGAAACTAAAATGACTGAAGGGTTCAAGCAAAGGGAATATCATATACAGATCATTGGAAGTATTTTTGGGACGAAGAATGGGAACACCTATTATGAGAACATCTATTAATTGGCGAGTATTTTTTATACTTTGGATTGCATCTGTTGTTGCGATCATCGCAATTTTTCCATATGCCCTTGAACTTCAATCTGGAGCTCTTGAACAACTGGACTTGCCAATTCCATTCCCCATTTTAATTGTTATACAGATCATCCAAAACGGATTGCTTTTCGCAGTCTGCACATTTTTAGGACTGCTTCTTGCAAAGCGCATCGGACTTGGAACGCCCATCCTGGATTCTATTACTCGAGGTGAATCAGCGCTCAACAAAGTACGCGCGTTTTTACCACTCAGTATTGGATTTGGCATTCTTGCGTCTTTGCTTATTATTGGACTTGATTCGTATATCTTTCAACCTGCATTAATTCAAGAACTAGGGGAGAAAGCAAACGCACTTAGTCTGACTGTTCAGCCAGCCGCATGGAAAGGTTTCCTTGCATCGTTCTATGGAGGCATTGCAGAAGAGATATTCTTGCGATTATTTGTAATGTCATTGCTGGCATGGCTTGGATCATTCATCAACAAAACAAAAGATGGAAAACCAACAAACATAATATTTTGGATCGCCAATATTCTTGCGGCAATTTTGTTTGGCTTTGGGCACTTGCCTGCCGTCTCATTGCTCACTCCAATTACAACGCTTGTTATTATTCGGACTGTGCTGCTGAACGCAATAGGCGGCATCATGTTTGGATGGCTCTATCAAAAACACGGACTTGAATCCGCAATGATCGCACATTTCTCTGCCGATATAGTTCTACACGTTTTAATGGCATTGTAAGTAGAACATTTGTTCTATCGAAAAACCAACAAAAAAACGTCGAGTCTTTGGCTCGACGTTTTCATTTTATACCCATTAGTAATTTTTTTACTGCCTATCCCAAATGCATAGGCATGATAACGTGCAGGAAATTGTCATCACCCACCGGCTTCACCACACCTGGCGCATTCGCCGCAGAAGTTTCAAGCGCAACATTTGGAGTCTTGATAACTTCCAATGCCTCGCGCAGAAATTTTACATTGAACGCGATCAAGACACTTCCGCCGTCCACTGTAGCTTCGACAATGGTTTCATTCTTGCCTGTTTCTTCCGAGGTTGCGGATATTTCAACTTCACTCGGCTGCATCTCGCCACTGGATTGTTTAATATCGAAACGGGCTACGTTTGAACCTTCACGGGCAAAAATCTCAGCCTGCTTGCAAGCCTTAAGCAAAGCTGCGGTGGAAACCAAAGTACGTGATTTGTAATTGCGCGGAATGATCTGCTGATAATCGGGGAATGTTCCATCGATCAACTGCGAGACCACTTCCACATCTTTCACGCGGAATAAAACCTGGCCGCGATTCTTTGGCACCACCATATAAATGGGTTCTTCACCATCCGAAGCGACCCGCGCCAACTCGTTCAATGCGCGAGCGGGAATGATGATATTAATAGGCTGCCCAACAGCTTGCGAGAGTAGAGCCTTGCGTACTGAAAGGCGAAAGCCGTCTGCCGCTGCCATCGTGACATTGTCTTTTTCAACATGCAGCAACACACCCATCAACACCGGGCGGGATTCATCTGTCGAAGCGGCAAATGCGACCTGCTGGATCATCTCTTTGAAATCTGCGACATTCAACTGCACAGCGCCATCCATTTCAGGAACAGGCAGCGGAGGAAATTCCTGCGCGTCAATGCACTTGATATCATTATTCGATGATCCGCCTTTGACATGCAGGCTTTGAGTTTTTACATCGAGAGTTAATTGTACTTGATCACCAGGCAATGTATTTACCAAATCCCCAAATGTGCGTGATGGAACCGTCGTTGAACCTTCTTCATCAATACGCGCCGCGATCCAACACGTAATACCCAACTCAAGGTTGGTTGCAGAAAGCCGCAATCGACCTTCATCACTCGCGATCAAAATATTGGATAAGACTGGAAGCGTACTGCGCGGTGAAACTGCGCGCGAAACAATGCTCAAACCACGTGCCAGATTTTCTTGAAGGACTGTTACTTTCATAGGTTATCGCCCTCGATATATAAAATTATTTTCAAAAGTATATCATTAAAAACTTGTGACCATTGATATGCCAAAAGCTAAAAGCATGAACACCAATTGAATTGCGAATAGTACCGCAAAAACATACGAAACAGTTGTCCACACTGGGGTAGTTTTTGCTGAAGATTGAGGGCGGATTTCCTGCCCTTCAGCCATTGCCCGCGCGGATTGAGCCGCCTGCCCGAGATCATTCATCCAGTAAACGCCCGCCGCATCATCCTCGACGATGAACCTGCTCCCGCTAAATGAGCGCAGCCACGCCTCGAGATTCTCTGGCGTATTGACCGCCAATGATCCCGTCAAAATGACAGCACTTGGAGTCATACCCTCTGGGATTTTTTCGTTTACATTCACCACTGTCACAGGGATTTTAGGCGCGTGTTTCATGAAAGCGGCTTTTACTGATTCTCCAAACTTACCGCCATGGTCAATGACCCACACACCAAATTGTTCCTGTCTGGCTTCCAAAGCATCAGCGCGCGCAACGCTGTCTTTTCGCAATGCAGAAAAATGATATAACAACAAAACAACAAACATTACCAAAACTTGTAAATTGTCGAGAAGTGAATTTGTGAAATTAGGAGTTTCGCCGCCCAACAAGGCATTGATCAGTGTGAATATCAAAGTGCCCGCGGATACCATTCCGCCGATCACAGATGCAAACAGCACGAGATACAAATAAACCTTGCGGACAATGGAACGCCGCGCGTGGTCACCAACATCCCCATCTGTCAGCGCCTCAGACTGCATGGGGCGCCACGTCATTAACCAGAGCGGCATCCCGACTGCAAGAATGGCAAGTGCACCCGTCAGCGACTGACGGAATCCATCCGTATTGAGAGAATCACTCCCAAGCCCAAGCGTGATCAAGAACGAAAGCAGGGAAGCTATGCCAACAAAAGTTGCAACCAAACCAATAATGGAAAGAATATAAAAATAGATTCGCTTCTTTCCTGCGCGGCGCGGCGCTTGTGATTCAAAACCAATTTGTTGATTCAGCCATTTGCCGTAATATGCCCAAATCACGCCAAACGGCAATCCTAATGAAATGGGGCCACCAATTTTTTGGATGAACTCACTCCATATCATTGATTCGCCAAACAATCGGTTGAGGAGCATATAAAATAAATTTCCGCCAGCCGTGAGTACTACAATGACTCCGCTCAAGGAAAGTAGATAGAGAATGCCGAGGCGTAGCAGGGATTCCTTTTCATCGGGATCAGCCAAAGAGTCCTGTAAAATGCGCCAGGAGAAGAACCAAATTGGCGCGCCAATCACGAGCAAGGCAGTCGCGTTGATGAACGTTTCGCGGCCCATCATCCCGATCACTCCGGTCGGAATGTAAAAAATGTAACGCAATATCTGCTGCGTGCCAAAGATGATCATCAATAAACCGTAAAGCACCCACAGATAACGATACAAGCGGCGGATGTCTTTGAAGCTTTCGGGATCGGGCAAGGTTGGCCATTCGGCGCGTAAAATGCTCCAGAAATAAGCAGCCAGCAAAAGGTTAAGCGCTATCGCGATCAAATTATCAGGCCAGCTTTGAGTGCCTCCTAGCAGGGCGCGGTCATAAGAGATGCGGGCTACTCCAAGGAATGTGCGATTTATCAACGCGAGTAAATTTTGAATAGCGGGGATCAAAGTGGCAAAGAGCGCGCCATACAAAAAGACGGCGCGAATCGTAGCGGTTTTCTCTTCCTCTTCACGGGCGGATGTGCGCTGCGCCCATAGCCAGTGAATCAGAAAAATCGGCACGCCCACCAAAATAAGCGAAAGCGCCTGCGCCAAGGCCTGCGCGTTATCAGTAATGAGGTGAGGGTTGACGATGGATCGGATCAGACCGATCAGCCCCCATAGCACCACTTCAAAGCTAATGAGGGCTACTGCGTAGAAATAAAGTCTTCGAATTGTTTTCATAATTAATTCCTCCCGTCATTGCGAGAACGCTCTTGTATTTGCCCGACACTCCCAAGCAGTGTTTTGACCAAAGATTACCCTATCGGGTCGGGAGAAGCGCCTTCCTCGCAATGACGAATAGTCGTTACGGTTTGATAGGCTCCTGATACCAATCATACGCCCAGAAGTTGTAGGGCATATAGATCAGTTTCCAATCGTCATTTTGTTTGACGAGTTGAGCGCGGTCTGTGTTATTGTATCCGCCTGAAAATGGGTCACTGGATGAGTAAACCAAAGTCAAAACCACAAAGGCTTCAGCGCCATTAACTTCAGCCGTCCCTACGTTTACACCCACGTTGTTGGCATTGACATTCCCATTAAAGAAGGATTGTCTAAATTGTTCGTAAGTGGGTTTGTTGTCTTTATCAGCAAGATAGGTGTAGGCGTTTTTATAATCCTTCTTGGTGACAGCCAATACATAGTTATATGTCGCCGCATACGGGGTTTTTTCTGTTAGAAAATCCTTCTTGTCCTGGCGGGTAAAGAACAATGCCAGCGCAAGCAGGATCAATACGCCGATGCCGATCAAAATTCCTGTTAGAAAACGGTCTTGTTTCATAAAACACCTCCGAGTATAAATTGATTGTATAAGGTTAAAGATGAAATTGCAAGCAAGGAAGTTCCCTGAAGCTTTTGGTATACTACCCTTACTTTATAGGAGAATAACCATGACCCTTTCTGCACCTCGCTGGGATATGACCAACGTCTACCCTTCACTTGAATCTAAAGAATTCAAGACAGCCATAAAGAGCTATAAATCTTTGCTGGATGAAATGGAAGTATTTTTCAAGAAAGCCAGCAAAGCAAATTCCAGGACCGACCCGAAGAAGCTCGGAAAACTGCTCGGCGAATCTGTAGACCGATTCAATGCGCTCTTTAATATATCCGGCACCATCAGTCCATTTATTTATTCCTTCGTCAGCACCAACTCACGTAACAAAGACGCCATGCGCGCCCTGTCAGAATTTGAGAAAATGTCTGTTCAGGCGAACATCCTCAACACAAAATTTCAGGCGTGGATCGGCAAACTTGGAAAAGCTGCAGTGAAGAAAGCCGCAAAAACAAACGTGTCAGCCAAAGCGCACGAGTTCACGCTTCAGGAAAATGTTGACCAATCCAAATATATGATGAGCGAAGCAGAGGAAATTCTCGCGGCAGAATTAACTCTAAGTGGAGGCAATGCCTTCGGTAAACTACAAGACACTTTAACCTCGCAGCTTTCCGTCGACTTTGATCTGGGTGGAAAAACTGAAAAATTACCCATGCCCGCGCTGATCAACCTGCGCTCGCATCCCGATGAAACAACTCGCCGCCGCGGGTACGAAGCCGAAAACATCGCCTGGGATGGAGTCAAAGAAACTCTGGCGGCGTGCATGAACGGAGTCAAAGGCGAAGCGCTGACCCTGCGATCAAAACGCGGACGCGAAGATGCGATCCACGCATCCATTGATTTTGCCCGCATGGATCGCGCCACACTCAACGCCATGCTCGGCGCGATGAAAGATTCCTTCCCGATGTTCAGAAAATATTTCAAACACAAAGCAAAATTGATCGGCAAGGAAAAACTCGCATGGTGGGATGTATCCGCTCCGATGGGCAAGACCGACAAAGTTTATTCTTTCGAAGAAGCACGCGATTTCATCGTCAAAAACTTCAACTCATTCTCCCTTGAACTCGGCGCATTCGCCCAACGCGCCTTTGACAATAACTGGATCGACGCTGAACAACGCGATGGAAAAAGCGGCGGCGCATTTTGTATGGGCGTTGCGAGTGTAAAAGAAAGCCGCATCCTCAGCAATTTTGATGGTTCGTTTGATCAAGTCAGTACGCTGGCTCATGAACTTGGTCACGCCTTCCACAATGAATGTGCCTATCAGGCGGGCAAGACCGAATTACAACAATCCACGCCAATGACTCTGGCAGAGACCGCTTCCATTATGTGCGAGACGATCGTCACCGAAGCTGTGCTTTCACAGGTGACTGATCCTCAGGAAGAATTGGCGGTGCTGGAAGCACAAATGAACAACGCAACCGCCGTGATCGTTGATATTTATTCCCGTTATCTTTTTGAGAAAGAAGTCTTTGAGCGCCGCGAAAAATCTGAACTCTCCGCTGATGACTTGAATGACATTATGGAACGCGCTCAAAAAGCCACGTACGGCGATGGTCTTGATGAAAACTACCTGCAAAAATTCATGTGGACGTGGAAACCTCATTACTATAATAGCCGCTTCTCTTTCTATAACTATCCTTACGCTTTCGGTTTGTTATTTGCAACAGGCTTATACGCCATCTACCAAAAACGCGGCGCGGACTTCGTGCCCGATTACAAGAACCTGCTTGCATCCACGGGCGAAAATCGCGCGGCAGAACTTGCCGACCGTTTTGGCATTAACATCCGCACCAAGAAATTCTGGGCGGATAGTCTCTCCATTATTGGTAAACGAGTGGATCGCTACTGCGAATTGTAATAAACACAATCACGCTTGGAGCGTGAGCTGATCAAGCGAATCAAAAAGAGGATGTGTCATCAAAGACACATCCTCTTTTTATTTATGAAAACGCTTGTATTCCAGTCTGCGCTCTTCCTAAAATCAACGCATGAATGTCGTGCGTGCCTTCATAGGTATTCACCCCCTCCAAATTCAACACATGGCGGATGATGTGATACTCGTCTGATATGCCGTTGCCGCCGTGCATATCACGTGAGTTGCGCGCGATCTCCAGCGCCTTGCCGCATGAGTTGCGTTTGACCAATGAAACCATCTCAGGTGTGGACTTGTCTTCATCCATCAATCGTCCTACACGTAATACACTTTGCAATCCCAAAGTAATTTCGGTCATCATATTCGCAAGTTTGAGTTGGATGATCTGATTGGCCGCGAGCGGGCGTCCGAATTGCGGGCGGTCCAGTGTATATTGACGCGCCGCGTGCCAGCAAAATTCTGCCGCACCCAAGGCGCCCCAGGCAATTCCATAACGGGCTTTGTTCAAACAACCAAAAGGTCCTTTCAAACCACTAACATTGGGAAGCATATTTTCATCAGGCACAAATACTTCGTCCATGACAATCTCGCCTGTCACACTTGCGCGCAAGCTGAACTTGCCTTCGATCTTCGGAGCGCTTAGTCCTTTCATTCCTTTATCTAAAATGAAACCACGAATCTCACCGTCCGCTTTTGCCCACACGATGAATACATCCGCGATCGGAGAGTTAGTGATCCACATTTTGTTGCCCTGTAGGGTCCAGCCGCCATCCACTTTTTTGGCGCGGGTTTGCATACTGCCTGGGTCACTACCGTGATCAGGTTCTGTGAGCCCAAAACAGCCAATGGTTTCTCCGCTCGCTAATTTCGGTAAATATTTTTTCTTTTGTTCTTCAGAGCCGTACGCATATATGGGATGCATGACCAATGAACTTTGCACGCTCATCGCACTTCGATAGCCGCTGTCTACGCGTTCTACTTCACGGGCGATCAAGCCGTAGGATACATAATTTAATTCCGAGCCGCCGTATTCTTCGGGCAGGGTACAGCCCAATAATCCCATGCTGCCCATTTCATTCATGATGGCGCGGTCAAAGGTTTCGTGGCGATTCGCTTCGATGATGCGCGGCATTAACTTATCCTGACAATATTTGCGCGCAGTATCGCGGATCATGCGTTCTTCATCGTTGAGCTGGTCGTTGAGCAGGAAGGGATCGTCCCATTTGAAAGTTTGTTTTGACATGGAAGCCTCGTTTTAGTATGTAGGGAATAGTGAATGGTATTGTATCAAAAAGTTGAGGGTAAACCCTTTTTGAGAAGGCAGGATCAACCTCGAGTTATATGCGAAGCGTACATAAAAAGAGGACTCGCCCACAGGCAAGTCCTCTTTCAAATTACCAATCTTAACTACGCATTCCCAGTCAACCAGCCGCGTAATTCCATGGCCTTCACGACGCGATCGATCGCGACCATATAAGCCGCATCACGCATGTAAACCTTTTCCTTCTCGCTGCGTTCAACAACGCCGTTGAAAGCGGAGGTCATCTTCTCGTCGAGTCTTCCCAAAACTTCATCCTTCGACCAGTAGAAATTCATATCGTTCTGAACCTGTTCAAAGTAGGAAGTTGTCACGCCGCCCGCGTTGCACAGGAAGTCGGGGATGTCGAAGATATTATTCTTCTTGAAGTATTCATCCGCCTCGGGTGTGCAGGGACCGTTAGCGCCTTCAGCCACGATCTTGATATTCTTGGACATCTTGTTGACCGTATCCGCGGTGACTTGGCCTTCCATTGCGGCAGGGATCAACACGTTGGCTTCCTTGGTGATCCAGGCGTCGCCGTCTTCCACGGTGTAGCCGGCATCCTGCGCCTTGGCTTTGTCAATCGTGCCGTACTCATCCACGATGGTGAGCAGGAAGCGCGGATCAATGCCGCCTTTCTTGCTATAAGTGAACGCCTTCTTTTCATGGCGGTCATAGCAGGAGACGCAGGCAACTGTACCACCGAGCATTTCTACAAAACCGGCAGCCGCATATTGCGATACATTGCCAAAGCCTTGAATTGCCGCAACCGAATTCTTGGAATCAATGTTGAGGTGCTTCATCGCTTCACGGACGGTGTATATCACGCCGTAACCAGTGGCTTCGGTGCGACCAAGAGATCCGCCGCCACCGAGAGGTTTGCCCGTAAAAACGCCGGGCGTATATTGACCGACCAGTCGTGAATATTCATCCATCATCCAGCCCATCATTTGAGGAGTGGTACCAATATCCGGAGCGGGTACATCATTGCGCGGGCCGATATTCTTCCACATGGCGCGAACCCAACCGCGGCACATTTCTTCTTTTTCATTCACAGTTAAAGTTGACGGATCAACAATAATGCCGCCTTTCCCGCCGCCAAGGGGAATATCAGCTACGGCGCATTTCCAGGTCATCCATGTGGCAAGCGCGCGCACGGTATCCATGGTTTCATTGGCGGCAAAACGGATGCCACCTTTGTTGGGGCCACGCGCATCGTTGTGCTGTACGCGGAAACCTTGAAAGACTCTGAGCGAGCCATCATCCAAACGCACAGGAATGCGGAAGGAAAATTCACGCATCGGCCAGCGCAAAACTTCCGCGACACCGGGGTCAAGTTTGAGCTGCTTGGCAACGCCGTCGAATTGTTTCTGTGCCATTTCAAAAGCATTTATTTGTCCTGACATGTTGTTCTCCTAAAAGGGTTTTTGAGAAAAATATAAGCGGACAGCCCCAGAGTGGGATTGTCCGCATTAAACACAAAGTATGTCAATACACAGAGTCATATCCATAATCCATAAAAACGCAACTGAACTTTACACGATAATCAGATTGACGTCAATATGACAAAAATCAGCATAATTTTGATTACTAATGATGTTTTTTGAGCGTTTCAGAAATTAGGCTTCCTCTTCCCCAAAAAAGCCGCTACACCTTCGCGATGTTCTGTCGATTTTCCTGCCTCTTCCTGCAGGATTCCTTCAAAATTGAGAACATGTTCCAATTTTGGGATGACCGCCTCATTGAAAGCTTTCTTGCCTGCCGAAAACGCTTCGCTCGGACCTGTAGCCAGCATGCCCGCAATTTGCTTGACCAGCGCCTGAAAATTGAATCCACCTACTTGATTAACCATGCCCCATTCATAGGCCTGCTCTGCAGTAATGGGTTTATTCGAATAAAAATATTCCTGCGCGCGACCTAAACCAATATAGGTTGGCAATAACAATGAAACACCAGAATCAGGCGCGAGCGCAATCCCGCCGAATCCAACCACAAAGTAAGCGCTAGATTTCGCGATACGCAAGTCACAGGCGAGCGCTACCCCGAAAGCCGCGCCAGCGCACGGCCCATTGACCGCCGCAACAACCGGTTTCCCCATTTTACGGATTTGTAAAATTAACGGATTATAGGTTTTATCTAAATGATCACGATACGAAATTTCAGTACCCCTTTGCATCTCGGTGATATCCTGCCCGGCGCTGAATATTTTTCCACTGCCGGTTATCACAACACAGCGCACCTGCGGATTCTTCTCTGCCTCAATGAGGGCTTTCCTCAGTTCGTTGACCATCTCAAAATTAAAGGAGTTGGCACGTTCGGGTCGATTCAGAGTCAGCACCGCTGTCCCCGCTTGAATGGTAGTAAGAAGCGTTGTCATTCTTCCTCAATAAAAAAAGTGATCGTCAATTTTTAATAGGACAGTCACTTTTTTGAAAAATCTATTCGTCGGGGAAATCGTCGATCAGATCATCATCACCAGCATCCGTTTCGTATTCGATACCGTCGCTGTCGAGATAAACCCAAAGGAGCAGTACATGCCCATCAGGTGTTGAAACGTTGCGGGCGGCGAGAATCGGCGCGGTTTCTTCAACTCCTGTTTCGTTACGATAGTGCAGATGAATGGAGGTTTTATTATGCCAGGCGGCGTAGCACCGTTCCACGAGCGCAGGCCCGTTAAATGTGCGCAGCCGTGTAAGCGCCGGAACCAGGAGATTGGGGCTTTCGTTCAAACCCAAAGCCCAGCCGTCGTTGACGTGTTCAAAAATGGGTGGGGGACCTTCAATGATAGTGATTTTATCTTCCATAGTGTTTCCTATAATTTGAGAATATACCACAACTATGGATTGAAAACCTTTCAGAATCTTATTAGAATTTTTGATAGCGTAAGTTACCCATAAAGCGCGATCTACAAGGCTCGCAAAACTTCCTTTACCAACCAAGGCCCGCGATATATCAAACCTGTATAAACCTGCACCAGCGCCGCGCCCATATCCAGGCGGCGTTTTGCATCCTCGGCATTCATGATACCGCCTGCACTCACCACAGAAATTTCTCCATTTACGCGTAATAATGTTTGATGAAGAATCGCTTCACCCCGAGCTTTGAGCGGGCTTCCGCTCAACCCGCCTGCTTCAACCTTGAGGCTGGATCTTAATCCCTCGCGTGACAGAGTGGTATTCGTGACGATAATTCCATCCATCTTTGCGCGCAGAATTGCTTCGATAGAATCATCCAATTCTGATGCTGATAAATCAGGAGCAAGTTTCACAAGGATAGGAATTCGCTTTTCAAGATTTTTTTCCTCGATCAGGCGCTGTTGATGCAAATGGGTCAGTAAACTTTCAAGCGCGGCGCGTCCCTGCAATTCGCGTAATCCCACCGTGTTCGGGGAACTGACATTGATCGTTAAATAATCGGCATAGGCCGCGAAGTTTTGCAACAATGAAAGATAATCTAATACCGCTTCTTCGTTGGGAGTCTCTTTATTTTTTCCGAGATTGATACCCAGAATCGCCCCGCCTTTATTAATGGACGTGACCTTCCTTTTTTTATTGCGCGGCAAAATACCGTAAATATTCTCGAACCAGCCTGCGCGCAAAGAGGGATTTAAATTGCGCTGCATAAACTCGGCGCCTTTACTTGGAAAACCCATACGGTTGATGACGGCATCATCTTCCAAAAGGCGGAAAATGCGCGGGGACGGATTCCCAGTTTGTGGTCTAGGCGTGACCGTTCCAATCTCGATGTGACCAAATCCCAAAGCGGCGATTCCACGAATGGAGATTCCATCCTTGTCATATCCAGCGGCGAGTCCAACGGGATTTTTGAAAGTCAGTCCAAAAACACTGACGGGTTTTGAAGGAGCTTTGTAGATCAATTCAAGCAGTTTGTAAGAAGGGTAAAAATATCCCGCGATACGCAATGCATTTAATGTGAGTGCGTGAGCGCGCTCAGGGTCAAGACGAAAAAGAAGGGAACGGAGAGTTTTATACATTTGAGAGTGAATATTTCATGCTATTTAATTTCCCAATACACTGTAGTATCACCTGAACCGAATGGAATTTCAATCGAAGAGTAAAGAGTATTGCCATGAGATCCCGCATCACTAACTTTTCCAGGCTCACTGACAGAGTTTGTTACAAGCGCGTCGTTGAGCAAAAGCACGTAAATGCTTCCGCATGAATTCCCCATATTTATATCAAACCAA
>CAIWRB010000439.1 GCA_903914955.1 uncultured Chloroflexota bacterium
CGGACCGATCGTTCTGACCTTGGTCGTCATCTATTTTGTAAAGAAATATATTCTGGACAAGTAGAAATTCTCTGCGGCAAGAGAAAACAAAAGAACCGCCATAATTTCATGGCGGTTCTTTTGTTTTAAAACAATCCCTGATTTTCCTTGACCCAATCGAACAATTTCTGCACGCCCGCTTCCACATTGACCTTCGGCTTCCATCCTAATTCTTTTTCAGCTTTGGAAATATCGGCATAAAAGACGCGCTGATCCCCGGGTCGCCAATCGCCACGCGCCACTTCGATGGAGCCACCAATTAATTTTTCAAGCTTTGGGCCAAACTCCGCCCAGACCGACATCACATTATCCGGTCCGCCACCAAGGTTATAAACCTGACCCGCAGAAACATCAATTTTTTCGACCGCAAGATCGTATGCATTGACCAAATCATCTATATACAAAATATCACGCACCTGTTTTCCATCACCATAAATAGTTATTGCACGATTCATCACCGCCGCAATAATGAACCAGGCCACCCAACCCTGATCTTCAATACCAAATTGACGCGGACCGTAAATACAGGATTGACGAAAAACGATGGAACGCAGACCATACATGCGCGCATAATCACGCACGTACTGATCACCCGTTCCCTTTGAGCAGCCATAGGGTGAATGGAAATCCAACGGCTGAATCTCAGGACAGCCGTGGATTAAATCTTTATAACGCCAGCGCGTAGATTCTTCATACAATTCAACATCTTCCATGCCACCGTACACTTTATTTGTGGATGCGTAAATAAATATCGGATTTCTTCCCGATAATCGCGCGGCCTCAAGTACGTTGAACGTACCGAATGCATTGGATTCAAAATCATCTCTGGGATTTATTACGGATGTCGTCACTGCAACTTGACCGGCCAGATGAACGATCACATCCGCGGCTTTGGCTGCTTCAGCGATCCTATCAGCATCGCGAACATCCCCGACGATTACATCGAAAGCATTCTCTCCAAATTCCTGCTTCAACCAGTCCAGGTTGCGGGGCGCGCCCGCGCGCGCGAAATTATCATAGATGGTGACCTTCTCGCCGCGTTTCAATAACCGATGAACATAATTTGAACCAATAAACCCGGCACCGCCGGTTATTAAATAATTTTTAGACATAATGGTTATTCTTCTTTTTTTCTAAAACTTAATATCTGTTGGTACACACCCGAAAGCGTCTGACCTTCGCGCATGAGACCGATTCCGCCGATCACACCACTGTTAAGATAATTATACAGACGTGAGGTTAATGCCACAGCCAGAGCGGTGGATTGATCATGGGTGAATAATACCAAAGCACCGCTCACGGCTCCTTCAAAAGTGCCTACTCCGCCCGGCAGCGCAGGGATCGCTCCGCCAAAGGCCGCAGCGCCGAGTACAAAGAGAGTCCAGACCGGCTGAGCCTGAGGGAAAAATGCAAGAATGATCAAGTAATAAGCGACCAGCGCAATGACCCAATTCAGCGTCATCCAAAATAAAAAGCGCAGGAAAAGCCAGCCATCTGTCAAAACGCCGAGACCTTGAAAAAATGATTCGAGGAAACTGCCACCGATTTTTTGCAGGGTCGGCCAGCGCGCGCTGAGTTTATGGAACAAATCCAATGCCCATTGATTATTACGCGCCAGCACATACATCATGACCAGACCAAAAAAGACAACGCCACCGACGATGTAGCCGATCTGCCCTGACCCTTCCGCACCGACCACAAACGGCAAAGCCGCCAGCAAGATGGCGGCAGAAAATGCCAGATCTATTACACGTTCAATAATGATGGTGGGTAATATTTCGCTGAAAGTCATATCTGTTTTTCGGCTTAGAAGAAAGGCGCGTCCAAGTTCGCCGAGTCGGAAGGGTAAAAAATTATTAAGCAAATATCCTTCGCTCGCGGAAAAAAGAACGTCCATGTATTTTGGTTTGTCACGCAGTAAAGTCTGCCAGACTTTGGCGCGGACAATCAACCACAAAAAAGATAAGGCCACCGAAAAAGCGAGGATGCGATAATTGGCGGTGCGGATCGCGTTCCACAATGTGTGGAAATCTACGAAATATAAAATGGCGGCGATCAGCGCAAGACTGATGAGAGCACCGGGGATTAAACGTTTTTTGTCTTTCATTATTTTTCACCAAACGTAGGAGCACGGCGAAACGATTCAAATTTATATTTCTCGATTCCATGCCGTGCCATTACTAATCATCATCCAATTTCAACACAGCCATGAAAGCGTCCTGCGGAATTTCAACACTGCCGACCATTTTCATGCGCTTCTTGCCTTTCTTCTGCTTCTCAAGCAATTTCTTCTTGCGCGAAATATCGCCGCCGTAACATTTTGCGAGAACATCCTTGCGCGTGGCTTTGACATTCGCACGCGAGATGATCCGCCCACCCGCAGATGCCTGTACAGCGACATCAAATAATTGGCGCGGGATCAATTCCTTGAGTTTGGTGATGAGACGCTGGCCTTTATGAAAGGCATCCTTTTCGTGAACAATCGCAGCGAGCGCATCGACAGGTTCCCCGTTGACGAGGATTTCGAGCTTCTGCAATTTATCGGCGCGGTATTCAAGGAATTGATAATCGAGCGAGGCATAGCCTTTGGTGCGAGACTTCAACGAATCAAAGAAATCTATAATAATTTCAGAGAGTGGGATTTCAAAGTCAAGCTGTACACGATGCGGCGCGGGATATTCCTGCTTCTTGAAAATGCCGCGACGCTTGGTGACCAGTTCCATGATCGGGCCATAATAATCCGTCGGCGTGATGATCTCAATGTTCATCCATGGCTCGCGCACTTCGACGATCTTATTTGGGTCGGGCAATTCGGCGGGCGAGTCAACGGTAGTGACTTTATCGCCGATCATCAATACTTCATATTCCACGGAAGGCGCGGTAAATAAAACATCTAGATCATATTCACGTTCGATGCGTTCCTGAATAATTTCCATGTGGAACAAACCAAGAAAGCCCGCGCGGAATCCAAACCCCAACGCCTGCGAGGTTTCAGGTTGAAATGTTAATGAAGCATCGTTCAATTGAAGTTTATCCAAAGACTCGCGCAAGGTGGTGTAATCGTCCGCTTCAACGGGATAGATGCCAGCGAAGACCATTGGTTTGGGGACGTGATACCCGGGCAATGCTTCTTCGGCAGGCGCGGATGCGAGCGTGATCGTGTCGCCCACGCGGCACTCGTGCACGGTCTTAAACCCAGTGGCGATATAACCCACTTCACCGGAGCCGAGCGTTTCCACTGGCTGCATGCCCGGCACAAAGATGCCAATTTCAACAGGACGCAGATCCAATTTCGTAGCCAACATACGCAGAACATCGGTCGATTTAATCCGTCCTTCCATGATGCGGACGTACGCGATGACGCCTTTGTATGAATCATAATGTGCGTCAAAGATCAGCGCGCGGACAGGTTTATTATCCACATCTTTTGGAGGCGGCACACGTTTGACGATCTCTTCGAGGATCTGTTCGATGTTGATGCCTTCCTTGGCGGAGACGCGCAAAACATCATCAGGGTCAACCCCAAGCAGGGAGCCGACATCCTCAGCCACTTCGTCGGGACGGGCTGAGGGGAGATCAATTTTATTGATAACAGGGACAATCGTCAGGTCGGCTTCGAGCGCCTGATATAGGTTTGCCAATGTTTGAGCTTCGATTCCCTGAGTCGCATCCACCACTAATATCGCGCCTTCGCAGGCTTTCAACGCGCGGCTGACTTCGTAACCGAAATCCACATGCCCGGGCGTATCGATCAGGTTCATCTCATAGCGTTGATTTTCCAGCGAAGTATAAAACATGCGGACAGCGGAGGATTTGATGGTGACGCCTTTTTCGCGTTCAAGTTCCATGCTGTCGAGCGCCTGCTCGGTCATGTCGCGCTCAGAGATGGCACCTGTTAATTGAAGCAGGCGGTCTGCAAGCGTGGATTTGCCATGGTCAACATGGGCGATGATACAGAAATTACGGATGTGGTCAGTCATAAGCGACGAAAGTATAACCGAGTTTTCAAACGTTTGAATATTCTAACGTTTTTCATCCTTCCGAAAACAAAAAACTTCACCCCGAGCGCGGTCTAATCAAATAATGATAAAAAAAGGACCGGTCACAATGACCAGTCCTTTTCATAAGCTACATTTTTGCCAGCAGTTCTTTCTTCTTTGCCTTGAATTCCTCATCAGTCAAGATGCCTTGCTTGCGTAATCCATCCAGCTCAGCGATCTGGTCGGGAATACTTTCAGCGCGCTGCGCGTGAGTACCTGTTCCTTCATAGCCAAGTTTTTCTTTGGCATTCAGCATCGCGGTCTTAAATTTGATCGGGTCACCGATCCGCTTGAAGAGGTTATCGCCTGTCTCGCTGGCGGTCAGGATCTCAACGTCACCGTAATCAAATAGCCTGCCGAAGAAGGATTGTGTCATCTTGACGTCGTTGACTTTTTCCAGCGAAGAATCAACCACGTTCTTGTTAAAGATGCCAGAGATTTGGATCACCCGGCGGTTGGTGACAACATACTGGTGATTATTCCAGGTCAGAATATCCCAGGTCATGATAGCCAAAGGAATTAATGCGAGCAGAAAACCAAATGCCGCCAGCGGGTTACCAAAAGCCATCATTGCAATTATTGCCGAGATCACGATCAATGTGACAACGATTTCCGCAATGATCGAACTGAAGAGAACAAATCCATGCTGACGTGTGACCAGCACAATGCGTTCATTTTCACCTAACATATTCTGGATGTAAGTCTTTGCCATTATATTCTCCTTGAGAAGATCAAGATATGAACATTGTACTCTTAATTAAAAAAGTGACAGTCATCGGCGAGATGACTGTCACTTTTGTTTATTTCACCAAATTTCTCAGCACCGTGTGCAGGATGCCGCCGTTGCGATAGTAGTTCACCTCAACATCGGTATTCAACAACACCGTGGTTTTGAATTCAATAATTTTTCCATCGAATTTCTTCGCCTTGACCGTGATCTCGCTTTGAGGTTTGATCTGATCGTTCAGCCCTTCGATGGTAAAGACTTCACTTCCATCCAAACCGAGGGACTCGGCGTTTTGTCCCTGAGTGAATCTCAGCGGAAGCACGCCCATGCCAACCAAATTCGAGCGATGAATACGTTCGAATGATTCAGCAATGACGGCCTTCACGCCCTGCAGCATCGGGCCTTTCGCGGCCCAGTCACGGCTGGAGCCTGTGCCATATTCCTTGCCCGCCAGCACAATGGACGCGACACCTGCTTCCTTATATTTCATCGCTGCATCGAAGATGGACATCTCCGCGCCATCGGGTTGATGCTTCGTCAAGTTGCCTTCCTTCGGCGCAACCATCACATTCTTCAAGCGGATATTCGCAAACGTGCCGCGCGCCATCACCAGATCATTGCCGCGGCGCGTGCCATATTGATTAAAATCTTTTGGTTGAACACCGCGCTCTAGTAAAAATTTACCCGCAGGAGAATCCGCGGCGATATTGCCTGCCGGGGAAATATGATCGGTCGTGATCGAGTCACCAAACATACCGAGCACACGCGCATCTTTGATAGGCTGAATGGACGGAGTATCCAATGTCAAAGTTTGGAAGTAAGGTGGATGGTGAATGTACGTTGATTCATCATTCCACTCGAACAGATCGCCTTCTTTTATTTTGATCTCTTTCCACATATCGGAGCCAGAAAACACATCCGCATATTTTTCTTTGAACATCTCAGGGCGGACATGCGACTCAATCGCTTCGCTGACTTCCTGTTGGCTGGGCCACAGATCTTTGAGATATACAGGCTGATTGTTTTTGTCTTTGCCAAGCGGTTCGTTGTTCAAGTCAATATCAACTGTACCGGCGAGCGCGTACGCAACAACCAATGGAGGCGATGCAAGATAGTTAGCTTTCACCAGCGGATGTACGCGGCCTTCAAAGTTGCGGTTGCCAGAGATCACCGCCGCCGCAACCAAGTCACCGCCTGTGACAGCCTTGGCAACTTCGCCGGGCAATGGACCGGAGTTACCGATACAGGTTGTACAGCCATATGCAATGACATTGAATCCAAGCTTGGAAAGCGGCTCGATCAGCCCTGCGCTCTTGAGATATTCAGTCACAACGAGTGAGCCGGGCGCGAGTGAAGTCTTTACGTAAGGCTTGACATTCAAACCTTTTTCAACGGCCTTCTTTGCGACAAGTCCAGCCGCGATCAACACGGACGGATTAGATGTATTCGTGCAGGAGGTAATCGCTGCGATCACAACCGCACCATGTTTCATCTTTTGTTCGTCGCCATTCGTGCCGAAAATAGATTCACGATTTAATGAATCACCAGAGAGTTCATAACCGCGGTCTTTTATCGGAGCGGTCAATGCCTTTCGGAATGCATCCTTCATCTTCGTCAACGCGACGCGATCCTGTGGTCGCTTGGGTCCCGCCAGAGATGGGACAACAGATGCGAGGTCAAGTTCGAGCGTGTCAGTAAATTCTGGTTCGGGAGAATTCGCGTCGCGGAATAATCCCTGCACGCGCATGTATGCTTCGGTGCGATCAATCACTTCGTCTGGCCGACCGGTCAAACGCATGTAGCGCAGCGTCTCTTCATCAACAGGGAAATATCCCATGGTGGCGCCATATTCAGGGGCCATGTTCGCAATCGTGGCGCGGTCAGTCAGTGACATATTGTTGAGGCCTTCGCCAAAGAATTCAACGAATTTATCAACAACGCCTTTCTTGCGGAGCATTTGAGTCACGGTGAGAACGAGATCAGTTGCTGTGACGCCTTCATTAAGTTTGCCGTAAAGCTTGAAACCGATCACATCGGGTAGAAGCATGTCCATCGGTTGGCCGAGCATGACGGCTTCGGCTTCGATACCACCCACACCCCAACCCACAACACCGAGGCCATTGATCATGGTAGTGTGCGAGTCAGTGCCGACAACAGTGTCGGGAAATAATAATGTAGTCGAAGTTTCCAATTTCGTCATCACAACTTCAGCGAGATTCTCCAGATTGACCTGATGTACAATGCCTGTCATTGGAGGCACAACGCGGAAATTGCTAAATGCCTTTTGTCCCCACTTGAGGAATTCGTAGCGCTCGCGGTTGCGCGTGAACTCGACTTCGGTATTGCGATTGAGGGCCTCGGCTGTGGCGAAGAAATCAACTTGGACCGAGTGATCGATGACCAGATCAACCGGCACAAGCGGATTAATTTTCTTCGGGTCGCCGCCGAGTCTTGCGACTGCGGCGCGCATAGCAGCGAGATCAACGACAGCCGGTACGCCTGTAAAGTCCTGCATAACCACGCGGCCGGGCAAAAATGGAATTCCTGGGCGCGCTCCTTTTGGAGACCAGGCAGCGATGTTCTTCACATCAGCCTGTGTAATTTCCTTATCATTACATTGACGGAGGGCGGCTTCGAGTACGATACGGATCGAGAAAGGCAGTTTGTTCAACTTGACGAGACCAGCCTTTTCCAGCGCATCGAGACGGAAGAAGATATATTGCTTGTTTCCCACCTTCAATACATCACGGGACTTAAATAGATCTTGCATGGGTTTACTCCTTTGGTGGTTGTTACAAATTTTTTCACCACAACTTTTTGAAGAACCCAAAGGAGCGCCTTTGATATCCTTATTTCCATGTGGTGGGGTTTACATTTGGATTTTCTGTATTTCGGAACGCGGGCTAAAGTCCGCACTCCGAAATTATTGTTTCATTTCATTCTTCAATAACTCAGTCAAATTTTGTTTTTCGTCTTCTGGCAGGAACGCAGCCTGCGCCGCATTGATGACTGTGGTTCTCAACACATCCATCGGCACATGCAGCTCTTCACATATATTTTGATATTCATGTGACAGTGTGATGCGCGAGACACTGGGGTCGTCGGTGTTGATTGTCACATTCAACCCTGCTTCAAGCATGCGCGGCAATTGATGTTCAGTCAGCGAGCCGATCACCCCCGATTGATAATTGCTGGTCACACAAACTTCAAAAGTTATACCGCGTTCCTTCGCGAGCGCAATAACATACTCATCTTCCATCACACGCACGCCATGACCGATCCGTTCGGCGCCGAGATTCTCAATTGCATCGCGCACATTCGCGGCAGAACCCCACTCGCCGGCGTGGATGGTTACATGCAATCCAGCCTGTTTTGCTTCCTTGAATATTTCATGGAATGGATCGGATTTAAATTCCGCTTCGTTGCCAGCCAGATCCACGCCAAAGAGTCCGTCTTTGAGGCGATCTGCTGCCAGCCATGCTACTTGTTCCGCCAGCTCAGGGCTCTCGTGACGATTGACTGAAGCGATCAGCCCCACTTTGATCTTATACTTCTTCGCGGCTTCCTGTGCGCTGGTGATAACCCAATCCATCACATCATGCAGAGGGAATCCTTCCGCACGGCTAAGTGCCACGGGCGTAAAACGCAGCTCAAGGTAGCGGATATTCTCCCGCGCCGCATCCTCCACCGCTTCACGCGTGACACGATTGATCACATCAGGTGATTTATAAAAGAGCCGTAATGTTTTGAATTTATCAAGGAAGTTGGTGAAGGTCATCGGATCCTGGTCTTGCACCTGCACCAGGCCGCTTAAGTTATATGTATTAACAGGAAGTGTCACGCCATGGTGTCGTGCAATATCCGCCATCGTTGTCAGGCGCAGAGAACCCTCGAGATGGCGGTGTAGCTCCACCTTCGGAAGAGCAAAGAATTGATTCGATGGGACGGTTTCGTTTAGCAATCTACCTCTAAAAGTTCCATCCATTGTTGCGAGCCGTTTCCCTGGCGAAGCAATCTCCCGCACAATATGAGATTGTTTTGTCGGAAGAACATCCTCCTCGCAATGACGTTATTCCTTTTTTAGTGACGCTTCCTTTTTTTCTTATTGCCGGCAATATTTACGGCCGTCTCACTTGGCAAGATCACTTCAATTTCCGAAGTATCAATTGGATTAATTTCCACGCGCCGTGGCCGTGTCGCAAACGCGCGCCCGATCACCAGCCCGCGCACATCCACAAGTAATTCCTGGAACATTTCAGAAGCTCGTCCTTTGTATTGTACCAGCGGGTCACGCTGGGCGTAAGCCTCGAGGCCGATGGAGATGCGCAGGGCTTCAACCTTCGTCAAATATTCGACCCATAATTCGCTGAACGCGCTTAACAACAAGTGACGGTGAACTTCATTGAGCACATATTTACCAATAGAGTCGATCAACAGCGCGCGATCAGGCTCGCCGATAGTGGATACAGCTTCGTTGAGTCGTTCCTCGCCGAAAGCGATGCGCGCAGCGGGTCCGAAATCAGCAAATTTCGCAGCGTTCTGACTCAAGCGCGCGAATTCACTCTGCCCCCATGTGGTGCGTAAAGTTTCCTCAGCAGATTCAAGATGCGCCATCACTTCTTCATCAATATCCAGCGCCTCACGGCCATCCAATAATTGCGCGGCGAGGAAAATATAACTATAACGCATGTAGATCTGCTTGACCTGCTTATGCGTACGCTGATCAAATGAAGCGCGCGCTCCCTGAGAAAGAGTCAACAACAAACGAAGTTTCGATTCGTCTGTGTCGATCGACTCGTGCTGGAGCAAAATGGTCATGTCACGTTCAATCTCTTTATTAAGCCGCTCACGTTTGCGGACGAGACCCTCGCGCGCGGTCTGTAAAATGACTCCTTCAAGTTCATCCTCGTCCGCGGGTAATGGATTCGGCCACGGCAATTGCTCGCCCACACGATTCTGGATGGCACCGATCAGACGTGTGGCATTGAGCAAAACCATCTGTTGTGAGACCAGATCCTGAATATCTTCCTTCGCGCTTTCGGGGTCGTCGGCAAGCATGCGGTTGATATCATTATTAAATCGCAATTGCAAATGCACGAGTGTGTTGACTTCTTCAAGTATCTTTTGTGGACGCGGCCGCTCCGCGTCTTCAAAATCACGCAAGCCCTGGAAGTACGCATCAAGAGCATCATCACGTTCCGCGGTCTGGGCTTCAAAGGATTCGCGTGTTTTCTCCACAAGCGATTCGATGGCGCGCAAAGTATGAGATTCCTCAACTTCGATGGCGCGCGAGATGATGTTTAACATTGAACGTTGAACATCATCTTTTTTAATTTCATTCAAGATCAACTTGAATCCAAACGATGGGAATATTCCAGCCGCCGCATCGAACGGAGGCTGAACCTGTTCGAGCCACGCGATCAATTTCCACGGGCCTTCCTCATCGGCCAAACCAATTCCAACGCGTTTGGTCACTTCATTTTGAAGCATCTCTGCAATGTCTTCGCTCAAGTCTTCCTTCATAAAAATGAGGTCGCGTTGACTATATATCTGCGAGCGCTGTTTATTCAGAACATCATCATATTCAAGCAAATGTTTGCGGACGTCAAAGTTCGCGCCTTCCACGCGGGTCTGCGAACTTTCAATGATGTTGCTCACCAGGCGCACTTCCAACGGAAGCGAGTCGTCCACCTTAAGACGTTCCATCAATCCGCTGACCTGCTCACCTCCAAAGAGGCGCATCAAGTCATCTTGCAATGAGAGATAAAAGCGTGATGAACCCGGGTCACCCTGACGGGCGGCGCGTCCGCGCAGTTGATTGTCAATACGGCGCGCTTCATGTCGCTCGGAGCCGATAACGTGCAAGCCGCCCAACTCTTTGACTCTTTCCATATCCTCAAAATATTGCAGGAAGAGTTTTACTTCAGCGTCGTAAATGCCAAAGTTGACAGGATCAACTTTCAGCAAAGCCTGACGGCGCTCTTCGAGAGTCATGTCAAACGGGTCGGCATATCCAGCTTTGCGCAGAACTCGGTTCGCGGCTGAGATGACTTCCTCCGCCACTTCGCCGCCGAGCTTAATATCCACACCACGACCGGCCATATTCGTGGCGATGGTCACCGCGCCAAATGCACCCGCGCCGGCGATGATCTGCGACTCTTCGGTATGCTTGCGCGCGTTCAAGACGAGATGTGATACGCCACCCTGGATGATCGCCTTCAAACGCTCGCCTGCGCTTTCTGGCAGGAACAGCAATTCGAGCAAGGTCTTTAAGTTGGTTGGTTCTTCGGGATTAATATTTGTGACGCCAAACGGCTGGATGAATTTTCGCATTGCATCCGGCGTAATCTTTTCAAGAGGTTCATTGAACGGCGCGAGTTCAGGGATGAGACGGCCATCCTCTTCGCGATCGGTGGCTTTGATGAATGCATTGCGGATGAGGGTCACTTGCAACAACCGGCGGACGGGTTCGGCTTTGAGTCGACTCGAAAGCTGATCGGACGATTCGACTGAGGTGGTGCCAACCAGCATCGGCTTACCTAGCGCATTGTAGCGGACGATCTCCGTGGCGATGGCGCGTAGTTTGGCTTCGACCGTTCGATAGATCACATCAGGATAATCTTTTCTGCGATAGAACAACGGCGCAGTTTCACCCGCGCGTGCAAAATAGGCGTAGGCGTAACCTTCGTCATCTTTTGTTTTGATCTCCGTCAACGCTGCGCCCTTGCCATAGGATTGATATTCCAAATTTGGCGGGACAGGCGCGACTTCAAGTTTGTAGATCTTGTTGAATTCCTCGGCCTCGGTCAACGCGGTACCGGTCATGCCCGCCAGTTTTTGATACATGCGGAAATAATTTTGCAGTGTGATGGTGGCGTAAGTGACGTTCTCCGGCTCAACCTTCACTCCTTCCTTTGCTTCCACGGCCTGATGCAGACCATCGCTCCATCGTCGACCGGGCATTTGCCGCCCGGTAAATTCATCCACGATGACGATCTTGCCGCCCTGCACCAGATATTCCTTGTTGCGGATAAAGAGGAACTGAGCTCGTAAGGATTGTTCAAGATAACCGGTCAGACGCGCTTGCTCTGGAGTTAAATCTTCAGGCCGATCTGGATCGAGAAGTGTGGTGCCCAAAATAGATTCGACGTGGCTGATACCAACCTCGGTCAGAGAGACATTGCGATCTTTTTCATTGACTTCATAATCTTCCGCTCTGAGCTGTTTGACGACCTGAGCCATTTTGCCGTACCACTCAAGATCACCGGAAGCAGGCCCGGAGATAATGAGCGGAGTACGTGCTTCATCGATCAACACGTTATCTACTTCATCGACGATGGCGTAATAATGTCCACGCTGAACGCGATCTGACATGCGCATTGCCATGTTGTCGCGCAGATAATCAAACCCGAATTCAGAGTTTGTGCCGTAGGTGACATCCGCGCTGTAGGCTTCGACACGTTCCACCAAGCGCAAATGATGCTGATCCTCATGCGGCGACTCGCGTTCGAAATCCACCAAGAAGGCTTTCTTTCCGTTCTCAGTGGCGGCAGCCATTTGCAAAACGCCCACCGAAACGCCGAGCGCATTGAAAATGGGAGCCATCCAGCGCGCATCACGCCGCGCCAGATAATCATTGACCGTGATGAGATGCACACCGCGCCCGGTCAGCGTGTTGAGATAAACGGGCATGGTTGAAACGAGAGTCTTGCCTTCGCCTGTGCGCATCTCTGCGATCTGACCGCTATGCAGCGCGGCGCCGCCGATGGTTTGGACATCGTAATGACGCAACCCGATCGTGCGCTTGGAAGCTTCACGCACTGCGGCAAATGCCTCGGGCATGATCTCATCCAAGGCATCCTGTTCAAACTTTTGGCGATCCTTCTCGTCGAGTACCCCATCAATTGATTTCGCCACACGCGCCTTGAATTCGTCCGTCTTGGCGCGCAAGGCATCGTCGCTTAAGGCCTCATAATCCGTCTCAAGCCCATTGACCTGTACCACAAGGTCAGCAAATTGTTCAACCGTCTTTTTCGTGGGGTCGCCACTGAATAATTTTACAAAATTTTTGAGCATAATGTCCCTTTCAAGAAAGGGATTATAGCATGGGAGGATTTGAAGAATATAAGAATATCTACGATAATAATCACGCCCACGGTCGCCCCGAATCCACTTTTGGATAGAGCGCCTTCAACGCGAGAAATGACACAATCAATTTACTTGAATTATCATGATCACAAGCATCCCCCGTTATATTGTTGGAACACAGATCACCTTCAATTGGATGATCCATTTCAACAGCGCTGGCTGCTAAAACAAACGCTCACGCATGGGCACGCAGAAGATACTTGCAAGTTACGTCTCAAATAGAAAGATAAAAAAATGACCTGCTCTGAAATAGGTACCACGTCAATAAAGAGTGGAGGAAGGAAAAGAAACAAGAAGGAGTCACGCGAAGTGGCTCCTTCTTATGTGTTAAAGGGTTGAAAAAAGTTGAGCTCAAGGGCAAACTTATAGGTGCTGAAACCAGAAAGGAGACCGATGAGCTCAACCCAGTTATTTTGCCCGAATATTGAATGTCCAGCAAGAGGATAAGTTGGAAAGAATAATATTGGCGTACATGACCAGAAGAAGAAACGATACATCTGTCATGTTTGCGAACACACATTCAGTGCTACGAAAGGGACGCTGTTCTATCGATTGAGAACGGAACCAAAAACAGTAATGCAGGTGATCGCGCTGCTGGTGTATGGATGACCGGTTCAGGCGATCGTACAAGCCTTTGAGATCGATGAACGGACAGTGCGGAATTGGTGGCGGCGGGCAGGATTACATTGCCAGGCATTTCATGAATGCATGCTGGATCAAAACAAGTTGGAGTTGGGACAAGTACAAGCTGATGAGATCAAAGCCAAGACACAAAAGGGGTCCATCTGGATGGCAATGGCAATGATGGTCTCCACCCGTCTGTGGCTGGATAGTGCCATTAGTCCAGCTATTCCCGTTATGAGTTAGTTCAGGTTGATTTTTCGCAAGCGACGGGCAAAGATCGAATTGCATATACATTTGATACAGAAGTTACGCAAAATACAGCCAAACTTGTCACGATCTTGTCAAAGAGATGAGCACAGAGTGCGAGAAACACCTGTAAAAAAGTAATCCAAGGCGCATGAATAGGAGCACTTCTGTTTAGGTATCGGAAAAGAAGTGTAACAGGTTGAATCATTATATAAAC